>DATFSB010000528.1:0-29995 GCA_035262825.1 Gemmatimonadales bacterium
GAACGGCATCGCGGGGAGCACGGCGACCTTCGCTCCCTTCTCCCAGGCCAGCTGCGCCGCGCGGGCAGCGATCGCTTCGGTTTCGATGGTGTCGGTGCCGTAGGGGAGGTGGGTGTTGTGGGCTTCCGTCGCGCCCCAGGGGAGGACGGCGACCTGATAGCCCGTCTCACGCACCGTCCGCCAGGTCACCTCGTTCAGGATATGGGCTCGGCCGGCGGCAGGCATCAATCGGTCCTTGGACGTGGATGGACAATCATAACAACCGGCGGTGCACCGCACCGGCGCTGGCTTGCGCGGTCCCGCGAAGGCGGCAGTTTGGGAGCATGCTATGGCGCTTCGTTGCTGCCGTCACACTGCTGTTGATCGGCGACCGTGCGGCCGTCTCCGACGGCGACTGGCCGATGCCGGGGAAGGATTACGCCGCCACGCGCTACAGCAGCCTCGGACAGATCACGACAGCGAATGCGAATCGCTTGCACCTCGTCTGGAATTTCGCGACCGGCGTCCTCGGAGGACACGAGGGACAGCCGCTCGTCGTCAATCACACGATGTACGTCGTCACCCCGTACCCCAACGTCCTGTACGCGTTCGACCTCACGCAGGACGGGTACCCGCTGCGCTGGAAGTACCGTCCCGAAGTCTCCCCCACCGCGCTGGGCACCGCCTGTTGCGATGCGGTGAACCGCGGCGCCGCCTACGCCGACGGTAAGATCGTCTATAACCTGCTCGACGGGCACACCGTGGCCGTCGACGCGACGAGCGGGAAGCAGCTGTGGCGCACGCGGATCGCCGACATGGCGCAGGGCGAGACGACGCCGATGGCGCCGTTGATCGTGAAGGACCGCGTGCTCGTCGGCCCGTCGGGAGGGGAGTTCGGCATCCACGGTTGGGTGAAGGCGCTCGACCTCGCGACCGGACGTGTCGTCTGGACGGCGTACAACGAGGGCCCCGATTCCGACATGATCGCTCGGCCGGGGACGTTCCGTCCCTTCTACGACAAGGGAGCCAACCTCGGTGTGTCGAGCTGGCCGGCCGATGCCTGGCAGCGGGCGGGTGTGCCGGTGTGGGGGTGGCTGACCTACGATCCGGCGCTCGACCTGGTGTACTTCGGCACCGGAAACGCGTCGCCCTACAACCCGGAGCAACGGCCCGGCGACAACAAATGGTCGTCGAGTGTGCTCGCCCGGCGGCCCGCGGATGGCGCGCTCGTCTGGGCCTATCAATTCACGCCGCACGAGAGCTGGGACTTCGATTCCAACGCCGAGATGATCCTCGCCGATCTCACGGTGCGCGGGAAGCCGCGCAAGGTGCTGGTGCACTTCGACAAGAACGGATTCGCCTACACGATCGACCGCACCACTGGCGAGGTGCTCGTCGCCGCGCCGTTCACGCCGCTCAACTGGGCGACGCGCGTCGATCTCACGACGGGACGGCCGCTCGTCGATTCGACCAAGCTCACCGGCGCTTCGCGGGGCACCGTCAAGAACATCTGCCCCACGCTCGAAGGCGGGAAGAGCCCGGCGTCGCCGTCGTCGTACTCGCCGCGCACCGGCCTGTTTTACGTGTCGACCAACAACATGTGCATGGATTACGAGGCGGTGCAGGCGACGCACATCCCAGGCACGCCGTACATCGGCGCGACGACGCCGTACCATGCGGGCGCCGGCGGGTACTCGGGGGCCTTTATCGCGTGGGACGCCGCGGCGGGGCGGCGCGTGTGGGAAATTCACGAGCGCTACCCGGTGTGGAGCGGCAGCGTCGTGACGGCGGGTGACGTCGTGTTCTACGGCACGCTGGACGGCATGTTCAAGGCCGTCGACGCGCGCAGCGGGAAACAGTTGTGGCAGTTCAAGCTCGGCTCGGGGATCGTCGGTAGCCCGATTTCGTATCTCGGGCCGGACGGTAAGCAGTACATCGCGATCTGCGACGGCATCGGCGGCGACTGGTTCCTGTTGGCGGGCGACGTGCGGTCCGACGATCCCGCCGATGTCCGGCCGCCCGCGGATTTCATTCCGGACATCGCGCGGCGCACGAGTCAGGGCGGGACGGTGTGGGTGTTCGGACTCGGGACCGGGCCGTGACTATCCGCCTTGCGTTCGCCCTCGCGCTGCTGTTCTCCATGGCGTGCAAGGGAGGCGCCGCTCCCTCGATTCCACCCACGGTGCGGTCTGAAGCGCACGTGCCCGCGGGCGGCGTGGCCCCGGCAGCGGGCAGTCTCAAGAATCCCTTTGCGGGAGACCGCGCGTCGGCGGACGAGGGCGGCAAGGTGTTCACGTCGATGAATTGCGACGGCTGTCACGGCGGCGGAGCGACGGGGTGGGTGGGACCGAGTCTCGTGGACGGCCGCTGGCGTTACGGCGGTTCGGACGGGGAGATCTATCTCTCTATTTATTCCGGGCGCCCGCGCGGCATGCCGGCGTATGGCGGGATCCTTTCCGGCGATCCGATCTGGAAGATCGTCACCTACCTGCGCGCGCAGCCGGTGCCGGCCGACGTACCGACGGAATCGTGGCTGGGGCCCTGACTGCGCCTGCGACGAACACGGGGCCGCGCGCATCCACGGTCGTATGAACCTCAACTTCTCATCCTGGTTGATTGCGATTGCCGCAGCGGCACCGCTCGCGGCGCAGGGCACGACCGACTCCAGCTTCGCCGCCATGCAGAAACGCGGGGCGATGGTCATGGGCGTCGACCAGTACACGAGCCGGCACACCTTTGACTTGCTCCCCGACGGGGGGCGGATCTCCCTGGTGCGCGACGCGCAGGATAGCGCGGGAGTGCGCACGATTCGCGCGCACATGCAGGACATCGCCCGATCCTTCGCGGCGGGGGACTTCGCGCACGCCTTCGCCGTCCATCAGCACGAGCTGCCCGGCGCGGACGTGATGCGGCAGCGCCGTGCCGCGATTCAGTACAGCGTCGACACTCTCCCCGGCGGCGGCGCGGTACGGATCACGAGCTCGGATTCGCTCGCCGTGCGGGCGATCCATCGGTTCCTTTCCGCCCAACGGATGGAACACCAGCACTAGCGGCCTTTTTCTGCCCGCGTGCCTGTCCTCGCGCCATGGGCTAGATTTCGATGTTCCAAATTTCAACGCATGTCCATGGCCCAAGAGCGACTGGCGAGTGCGCTGTCGGACCGCTACCGGATCGAGCGCGAGATCCGGAGCGGCGGCATGGCGACCGTCTACCTGGCCCATGACGTGCGGCCCGAGGTCAGCCGCCCCGTCGCCATCAAGGTGCTGCCGTCGCAGTTCAGCTCCGCCCTCGCGGAAGAGCGATTCCTGCGCGAGGTGAAGGTCTCCGCGAACCTCGTGCACCCCAATATCCTCCCGCTGCTCGATTATGGCCGGGCCGACGGCCAGCTGTATTACGTGATGCCGTATGTCGACGGCGGCAGCCTCCGCGACCTGCTGGTCCAACACAAGCAGCTGCCGATCGACGAAGCGGTGCGCATCGCGGGGGATGTGCTCGCGGCGCTCGAGTATGCGCACGGTCGCGGCATCCTGCACCGCGATATCAAACCGGACAACATTCTCTTCTCCGCCGGGCGCCCGATGGTGGCGGATTTCGGGATCGCCAGGGCGATGTCGGCCGCGAACGAGCGCGATCCGGACCAGATCACGGACGAACAGGTCCGCGTCGGCACGCCAGCGTACATGAGCCCGGAGCAGGGCCAGGGCAATGCGCTCGATGGCCGGTCGGACCTGTACAGTCTCGGATGCGTTCTCTATGAGATGCTCACGGGATCGCCGCCCTTCAGCGGGCCATCGCCGCAGGCAGTCATCGCCCGCCAGGTGATCGACCCGGTCCCGGCAATCCGCACGGTGCGGCCCGATGTGCCCGTCGCCCTGGAGCGTGCGGTGATGAAATCGCTGGCGAAGCTGCCGGCCGATCGCTTCGCCTCGGCCCGCGAATTCGCGGAAGTCCTGCGCACGCGGCGCATGTCGGGTGGGGTCGCGGCGCCGGCGGAGTCCGTCGCCGTCCTGCCGTTCGAGAATCTCAGCGCCGAGGCGGGGACCGACTACTTCAGCGACGGCATCACCGAGGAGCTGATCAACACCCTCGGGCACGTGTCCGGACTGCACGTCGCCGCCCCGACCTCCTCGTTTGCCTTCCGCGGGAAGGCGGTCAACCTCCAGGAGGTCGGCGAGAAGCTCAACGTCGCCACGGTGGTGCGGGGCAGCGTGCAACGGATCGGCATCCACCTGCGCGTGACGGTGCAGCTGAACAACGTCACCGACGGCTTCCTGATGTGGTCGGAGCGGTACGACCGTGACGTGCGGGAGGCAACCGACGTGTTCACGGTGCAGGACGAGATCGCCAGAGCGGTCGCGGGACGGCTGCTGACATCGATCAGCAGCATCACGCACGAGTTCTCCGCGACGCCGCCGACGAAGAATCTCGACGCCTACAATCTGTTTCTGCAGGGCCGTTACGCCTGGGCGCAACGCGGCCTGGGGTTGAAGAAGGCGCTCGATTTCTTCGGCCAGGCCCTCGCCCGGGACCCCGACTACGCCGAGGCGCATGCCGGGCTGGCCGATACCTGCGTGCTGCTGGCGGAGTACGGGGCGCTCCCCTCGACCAAGATTCTCCCCACGGCGCGCGCCAGCATCCAACGAGCGCTCGCGCTGACCCCGGACCTCGCCGAGGGGCACTGCGCCGCCGGGGAGCTGGCGCTGGTGTTCGACTGGGACTGGGCGCGTGCGGAACGGGAGCTGCGGCGCGCGATCGAGCTCAGTCCGCGCTACGCCGCGGCCCACTACCGGCTCGCACTCTTCCTCAGCCTCGTCGCCAGTCGGTTCGAGGAAGCGGTCGAGCTGGCGCGGCGCGCCGTCGAGCTCGATCCGCTTGCCCCCCTGCCGCAGGCGCAGCTCGGGGTCGTGCTGATGGCCGCGGACCGTTTCGACGAGGCGATCGAGGCATCGCAACGCGCCACCGCGCTCGGTCCCGCGATGCTGGTACCCTACCTCAGCCTCGGCCTGCTCTATAACCACGTCGGCCGGCGGGAGGAGGCGATCGAATGCCTCACGACCGCCGCCGAGGCGTCAGGCCGTCAGCCGGCTACGCTCGCCGCGCTCGCGGTGTGTTTGCGGTCGACCGGGCAGGCTCCCGAGATCGCGGCGATCTACGACGAGCTGTCGGCGCGCGCGCGCGGTGGATACATCCAGAAGGCGACGCTGGCGGTCGCCGCCGCGGCCGCCGATCATCTCGACGAAGCGTTCGGGCTGCTCGAACGCGCATGCGACGAGCGCGACAGCATCCTCATCTATTCGAAGCGGCACCTCGGGTACCGGTCTTTGCAGGACGACCCGCGCATGGCGGCGATTCACCGGCGCATCGGCTTCGCCGGCTGAGCCGGCGCGCGCTCAGCTCAGCAACGGATTCCGCAGGTCATAGCGTTGCAGGATTGCGGCGGCGATCCGCTCGGCGTTGGCCAGGATCGTGAGGCTCGTGTTCACGGCGAGCGAGGACGGGATCGCGGCGCCGTCGGACACGTATAGTCCCGGATGATCGAAGACTTCCCCGTGTGCGTCCGCCGCCCCGTAGGCCGGCGCGTCGGCCATGCGACACGAGCCCACATGGTGCGCCGTCGTGAAGTAGGGATGAGGCCGCTCACGGCCGGCGCCGTCGATGAAGTTCAAGCTCACGATGCGACAGCCGTTGCGCTGCAGGATGTCGTGCAGCAGGGTCTCGGTCGTCTCGTAGTAGCGCCGCAGCGCGGAGCCGAGATCGATGCTGGCGGCCAGGCGTCCGTCGTCGCTCAGCGACACCGACGCGGCCGGCGGAGTGAGGCCGAGGCTGTAGATCGCGATCACGCGGCGGCGGTAGATCTTCATGAGATCCACGTTGGCCTGCCCCCAGTACGCCGGCTCACGCGGGTCGCCGGCGAGGCGGAGGTGCATCGTCCCGGCGACGTTGATCGGCATCGCGCGCGCGGACGAGATCGTGATGCCGTGCGACTCGAGGAACTGATAGCTGATCATGCCGCAGTGCGAGCGTCCGGTGAACATGTCGCCGTCCGGGACGCCCTCGGGGAGCACGCCCGCCGCCTTGACGCTGCCGTTGATCGCGATGTGCCGGCCGACGTGATCTGACAACAGTCCCAGGTAGGGTCGAGAAGCCAGCAAGACCCGGGCGGTGCCGATCGTCCCACCGCCCAGCACGACGATCTTGGCCCGGTACCGTGCGGTGGTGCCGTCGCCGCGGCGGGCGAGCACCTCGTAGCGATCCTCGACGTGATGCAGGTTGCGATGCCGCTCGCTGCCGCGCGGGTCCCCGAGCGGATGAATCGAAAGCGCCTCGACGCCGCAGTCGATTGTAGCGCCCGCCGACACCGCCTGCGGCAGGTAATTCAGGTGCAACGACTGCTTGTTGCCGTAGATGCAGCCGGTGACGCAGAAGCCGCTGCCGATGCAGTGCTGCACCGCATAGCGGGCACGATCGCAGCTGTATCCCAGGTTCTTCATCAGCATCGAGAACACGAGACCGGACTTGGGCACCTCGTGCTCTCCGATCTGCTCCACCTTGAGCATGCGCTCGGCGATGTCGTAGTAGGGGTCGAGGGTCGAGCGGTTCACGCCGGCGGGCCAGAGCAGGTGTCCGTCCTGGTCGCGCTGTTGGAACACGAGTGAGGGCGCGCGCAGCGACACCATCTCGTAGAATCCGGACCCGCCTCCCAGGCCCTCGGCGAACGTGAAATTGACGTGATCGCCTGACAGGCCCTTGATGTAGCGCAGGATGTACTTGGGATCCTGGGTCTGGCGGAAATCCTTGAAGGGATTGATGTGCGGTCCCTTCTCGAGCATCCGGACGCGCAGCCCGGCGTGCGCCAGACGGAGCGCCGGCGCGGCGGCCCCGAATCCGGTGCCGATCACCAATACGTCGGTGTGGATGACGCTCATGCCGGCCTCCTCACACCCAGTTCCCGTCCGCCGTCAGCGGCCACGACAGGAACCGCCCGGGGTCGGGGTAGGTGATCGTTTCAAGACCGCGAAACTGGTAGGCGCCTTCGAAGTCGATCAATGCGCAGCCGCGCTTGTCATCGTAGATGCCGCCGTAGTAGCTGGCCTGCACCACGAGGATCGCGCCGCTGTAGAGCCGCTGGGTAGTGGCATCCGCCGCGAGGCCTTCCTGTACCACCGCCAACCGCTCCGACTGGTTGAGGTGATCGAACGCCGAGCCCGTCCGGGCGGCGGCGCGTTGGCACAAGTCCGATACGAAGAACCCGCGATAGGGCGCGAAGCGCAGGTCCGGGTCGTGGAAGGCGCGCAGCAGATTGGGATCGCGCGCATCGGCTTCCGGAATGACCGTGAGGAAGAAGGCGCGCAGCACGCGCTGCGACGCCTCGTCACCATCGAACGCCGACGGATAGTCGTGCAGCAGGATTCGCACCGGCGTACAAGCTGACGCCAGTCCGACCGTCAGGGCGCCGAGGCGGCGCAGCGCCTCCCGGCGGGCGATCGAGGTCTGGACTGGTGCGGCCATGGATGACGGCTCGTGAAGGTGACACGTGGATTGTAGGAAAGAGGGGTTAAGCCCTGGTCAAGCGGCGCTCTAGCCGCGCCGAACGCAGCCCCGTAGCATGGGAGGGACGTGATCGACGTCCGCCTGCTTGGCCCGCCCACTGTCCGGGTCGATGGAGTGGATGCCCCGCGCCTGCTCACGCGGCGTAAGAACCTCACGCTCTTCCTGTACCTCGCCTGCGCCGGCCGCAACGGCCGCAGTCAGGACCAGCTGATCGGCGTCCTGTGGCCGGATAAGCCGCAGGAGAAAGCGCGCCGCTCCGTCACCGTCGCCCTCAGCACGCTGCGCAGCTGCCTCGGCTCCGGAATCATCGTCACCGAGGGTGGGCAGTCCTGGATCGATCCGGCTGTGCTGCGACTCGACATCGATCAGCTCGAATCGTTGGTCCGGGCGGACCGGTGGCGCGAGGCCAACGCGCTGATCGCGACCGATGCCGGTTTTCTCGAGGGGTTCGGCAGCGACGTTTCCGCCTACGAGGATTGGCTCGGCACCGAACGTCGTATCTGGAATCGCCGCATCATCGATGTGCGCCTGCACGTGGCCGAAGAGGAGCTCCGGGCCGGCAATGCACGCGGGGCGATCCACGCAGCGCAGCAGGCACGGCGGATCGATCGTCTCTCGGAGCCGGCGGTCTCGATGCTGATGCGGGCGTTGGTGCTCGACGGCGACCGCACTGCTGCGCTCGGGGAGTACGAAGCCTTTGTCACCCTGCTGCAGCAGGATCTGGGGACGCCACCGAGCGCCACGTGTGTCGCGCTCGCCGAGCGCATTCGTCGCGAGCGCGGGGCGCCGGCTCTGCCGTCGAAGACTCCGGAGCCCGCGCGGCGTCGAGCCCCGCTGGTGCACCGCGCCGCCGAGCTGGACGCATTGCTGCTGGCGTGGCAGCGCACGCGGACCGAGCGAGCGGCAGCGCTCGCGATGGTGATCGGCGATCCCGGTGTGGGAAAGTCGCGATTGGGCGACGAGCTGGCAGCGCGCATGCGCCTCGACGGCGCCATCAGCGCCGTCATCCGCTCGGTCGAGAGCGACGGGCAGACTCCCTGGAGCGGCGTGCTCGGCATCGCCCGCGGCGGCCTGCTGGACGCGGCGGGCCTCGCCACGGCTCCCCCGGCCGCACTCGCCTGGTTCGCGGGTCAGATCGTCGATTGGGCCGACCGGTTCCCGCCCGGCCGGGCGACCGCGGAAACAGCACCGGCGCGCGCGTTCACCGAGGTGCTGCGCGCCGTGCTCGTCGAGCAGCCGGTCGTGCTGCTGCTCGACGATGCGGCGCTGCTGGACCATGAGTCCTTACTCGCCATCGAAGCGGCGCTGCGAGACCTGGCTCAGACGCGGCTCTTCGTCCTGTTGATGGTCGCCGCCCACTCGGCGCGCGCGGAGATCGAGCAGCTGCGCGCCCGCGCTGGTCGAGACGCAGCGGGCATCGTGGTGCGACTCGGCCCGCTCGATCGTCGCGGCATACTCGAGTTGGCACGCTGGGCTCTACCGTCCTACGAGGACGGGAAACTCGAACAGGTGGCCCGTCGGGTCGAGGTCGACTCCGCGGGGCTGCCGCTGCTCGTCGTCGAGCTGCTCAACGCCATTCGCGACGGCCTCGACCTGCAACGGGTCAAGGGTGACTGGCCCAGCCCGCTGCGGACGCTCGACGACTCCCTGCCGGGCGGCCTCCCGGAAGCCGTGACGGGTGCGATTCGCGTCGAGTTCGGCCGCCTGTCCAAGTCGGCGCAGCTCGTCCTGCAGGCAGCGGCCGTCCTGGGAAATCGCGTGACGGCGACTCGCCTGGGGCGTGCCACCAAGCTCGATCTGGAGACCGTCCAACACGCGCTCGACGAGCTCGAATGGGCACGTTGGCTCAGCGCCGAAGGGCGGGGATACTCGTTCGTCGCCGGGATCGTGGGCAGAGTGGTCGCCCAGGACCTGGTCCTGCCGGGAAAAGCGCGCCTATTCCTCGAACTGGCGGGTTTGACCGAAGCTTGACCCGCCGTTCGTAACGTCCTCCGACCACACTCATCGGAGGTTGTTGTGCGCAGCCTTCTGTTGCTCGCCGCGGCACTGCTCGTGCTCGGGTGCACCGACCGGACCCCGTCCGGCATTTTCAGCAATCAGCTGCTCAAGCCGGTCGACGGTCCGCCGTTCGGTGTGGCGAGCCCTCCGGGCGTCACGGTGCTGACGTGGAACGTGTATTACGGCACCGACCCGACACCGCTGCTCACCACGCCGGCCGACCAGGTGCCGTTCGTCGCGGCCAGTGTCTGGGGGCTCGTGCAGCAGACGAACTTCCCGGCGCGTGCGGGCGCGCTGGCCCAGGCGATCGCCGCTCAGCGCCCGCATCTCGTCGGCGTCGAGGAAGCGGCGATCTACCGCCTGCAGCGCCCCGGCGACCTGGCGTTCGGCGGGACGCAGCCGGCGACACAGGTGGTCTATGATTTCCTGGCGCTGCTCGCCGACTCGCTCGCGGCGCGCGGGTTGCATTACGTCATCGCCGCGGCGGACTCGACGACCGACATCGAGCTGCCGGTGATCACCGGCGTCGATCCGGCGACGGGGATCCCGACGTTCGACGACGTGCGCCTGACCGATCGCGATGCGGTGCTGGCGCGGGCGGATGTGCAGATCGCCAATCCGCGGCACGCCACATACGCGGCGTTCATCCCGGTGTCGATCGGCGGCGCCCAGACAGGCGTGTACGAGGGGTGGAGCTCGGTCGAGGCGACGGTCAGCGGCCGCACGATCCGCTTCATCGACACCCACCTCGAGACGCAGGACGCGCTCCCGGTGCAGCTGGGGCAGGCGCAGGAGCTCCTGGCACTGCTCCAGAACGAATCGCTTCCAACGATTCTCGCCGGCGACTTCAATTCCGACGTGTACGGGCAGGATCCGACGCGGGCGACGCCCTCATATGGCATGATCACCGGCGCCGGCTTCGCCGACAGCTGGCTGCGGCCGGGACCCGTGCCGGCTGGCTTGACCTGCTGCCAGCGTGAGACGCTCGACAATCCCGTGGCGGCGTTCAATCAGCGTATCGACTTCATCTTCACGCGCAACATGCCGAGCGAGATGCAGGTGATCGGGCGTGCGGTGGTAGGCGCGGCTGCTGCGGATCGCACTCCCGCCGGGTTGTGGGCGTCGGATCATGGCGGGGTCGTTGCGACGTTTGTGATTCCGACGGCGCGGCTGGCGGACGTTGCGGTGAAATAGACGGTAGGGGGCGGTAGGAGACGGTAGGAGACGGTAGGAGACGGTAGGCGTGTCTCCCTTTCCGTCCCTCCCGTCTCCTACCGTCCTCTGTCTCACGCACCGAGAATCCGACCGAGCACCGGCACCCTCCTCGCCACCATCATCACGCCGAGCGACACGAGCAATAGTCCCACCGCAAGCAACGGAATTCCGACGAACGGCGGCAGCGATGCGCCGTTGATGCGGACGCCGAGCACACCGCTGTCCAGCAGGTCCAGCAGCAACGGATGGAGCAGGTAGATGCCGTAGCTCGAAGCGGCGCAGGCCCGCACCACTGCCAGCAGGCGCGGGTGCCGGGCGACCCACGCCGCGGGCTGGGGTTGAGTGAGGAGCACGAAGGCCACCAGCGCCATGACAACGACGTTCGGTCTGTCGTAGCTGTACAGGATGACGTTGAGGTGCTCGTCGCCCGTCAGTCGCGCCGTCGCGACGATCGTCCACAACGCCGCGAGCAGAAAGAGCAGCGCCGACTCCCAGGCGGCTTTCCTGCTCAGCGGTGTGGCGGCGAGCCACACGCCGGCCAGCAGGTAGCCGACGTAGGTGCTCACGACGAGGATGGGGACACCGATCGACAAACCGCCCCACCACGTCCACAGCGGGAGCGCGGCGGTCCCCACGAACCAGAGACCGAGGGTGTACCAGCGCAACGAGGGCCTAGCCTCCGCAGCGAGCGGCCGCAACAGAGGAATGGCGAAGTACAGTCCGAGCAGGACGTAGACATACCAGAGGTGGTAGAACACGGGGCCGGCGAGCAGCTCGCGCCAGAAGCGCGACCACGCGATCGCGTGGTGGTCGCGGACAGCGATCCAGACCCAGGCGACGAGCGACCAGGTAATCAGCGGCAGCGCGACGCGGTCCAGGCGGCGACGGAAGAACCGGCCCAGCGGCTCCGCGGCACGCTCCGGCGCAAGCAGCAACCACCCCGTGAGCAGGACGAAGAGCGGCACACCGGCCCGCGCTAAGCTGTCGTAGATATTCCCGGCCCAGAACGCCGCCAGACCTCCGGCGGGGCCGGGGTTCGCCACGACGCCCGCAGTGTGGAGAAGCACCACGAGTGCAATCGCCACGGCGCGCACGACATCAGGGGCGACGGCACGCGCGGCAGCGGGGGAAGTTGGCTGCACGGGGCCCAATATATGGCTCAACGCCGTCTCACCGGCGTACGTACATTGTGTCGTCGATTCCTGGTGTTCTCTCCGGAGGATTCATGCGCTGGTCCCACACGCTCGCCGCCTGTCTTTCCATCATTCCCGCTCTCTCCGTCGCGCAGAGCGGCGGGTCGTTGCCGCTGAAGCTTCCGGCCCGCCCGACCACGCCGGCGATTACCGCCGCCGACCTGATGACGCGGCTCTATCTCTACGCCGACGACTCAATGCAGGGGCGCGAGACGGGAACGATCGGCAACGTCAAAGCCACCGACTACATCGCGGCCCAGGCGCGGCGCATGGGCTTGAAGCCAGCGGGAGACAGCGGGACCTACTTCCAGACGCTGCCGTTGAAGACGCGGACGTTCGATACGACGTCGACCTTCACGGTAAACGGCACGCCGCTCGCGCCCTACACCGACTACCTCTCGGTCAGCCGATCGTCGGTAAAGCTCGGATCGTTGCCGATCGTGTACGGTGGCGTGCTGGGGGATTCAGCGCACCAGATCGCTGCCGACGAGGCGCAGGGGAAGCTCGTGGTCCTGCGCCCGAGTGCCGCGAATTCGCTGCGCACGCTGCGGCGCGGCCCCGCGATTCTCGGTGCCGCGGCGGTGGCGCTGGTGGCGCTCGATCAGGTTCCTCCTTCCTTACTGTTGACGCTACGCCGCCCACAGACATTCCTCGACGACAACACGACCCCGACCCCCGCGCAGACACCGACGCTGCTCATCGGCGGCGCGGTCGCGGCGAAAATGTTCACGACGCCGCTCGATTCACTGGCGGTGGGTGCAACCGGAGGAACGGCGGCGATCGACGTGCGCTACGTGATCGCTGCGGCACCGTTCCCCGCCCGCAACGTGGTGGGGATCGTGTCGGGGAGTGACTCGAAGCTGAAAGGGGAGTACGTCGCGATCGGGGCGCACAACGACCACATCGGGTTGGCGGCGCGGCCCCTCGATCACGATTCGATCCGCATCTGGAACCACGTCGTCCGGCCTGAAGGGGCTGACGACGCCTCCAGGCAAGCGACGCCGGCGCAACAGTCGCAGGTTGACTCGCTGCTCGCCGCCTACCGCGCTGCGCACCCGGGGAGCGCGCGGATCGACTCGACCTCGAACGGTGCCGACGACGACGGATCGGGCACGGTCACGGTCCTAGAAATTGCCGAGCGCATCGCCTCGCTGCCGCAGAAGCCGCGCCGCTCGATCCTCTTCGTGTGGCACACCGGCGAGGAGAAGGGCCTGCTCGGCTCGCGGTACTTCACCGACCACTCAACGGTGCCGCGCGATTCGATCGTGGCGCAGCTCAACATGGACATGGTCGGCCGCGGCGACGCCGGCGACGAAACGGGCAGGACCAAGGACGGCACCCCGCTGCACGGGTCGGCCGGCTACCTGCAGCTCGTCGGCTCGCGTCGCCTCTCGACGGAGCTGGGAAACCTGATCGAGCAGGTGAACACGGCCGGCCACTACGACCTGACGTTCGACTACGCCATGGACGCCGACGGCCACCCCTCGAACATCTACTGCCGCAGCGACCACTACGAATACGCGCGCTACGGCATCCCCATCACCTTCTTCACCACGGGATTGCACTCCGACTATCACCAAGTGACGGACGAACCGGAGTACATCGACTACACGCACATGGCCAGGGTGGGGAATTTCGTCGAGGAGGTCGCCGTCCACGTCGCCAATCTCGACCACCGGGTGGTGGTCGATCACCCCAAGCCAGACCCGACCGGCCTCTGCCGTCAGTAGGTTGAGCGCCCGCCGGGAGTGGGGCTTTGGACGCGAGGACGCGGGGGCCTCACGGACTCGACATCGATCCCCGTGGTCGGCAATGGCATTCCGGAGGTTGGTTGGGGTCGAGAGCCCCCGCGTCCAACGGTCCCACGCCCCACTCCCGGCGTGCGCTTAGGGTGCTGCGGCGAGCCAGGCGCGGCGAACAGCCAGCTGGCGCTCGGTCGCGGCCGCGAGCGGCTCGAGCCGCACGGTAGGCCGCTGCTGGACGGGTACGACCACGGTCGCGCGCAGCGGCCCACCGGGTCGCTGCACCTCGACGGTCACGGTGTCGCCGATCTTGAGGCCGCCGAAGACGGCGCGGAACGCATCCATGGACGTGACCGGAGCACCATTCACGCGGGCGAGGCGGTCGCCGGTGTGCAGACCGGCCGCTCCCCAGGCGCTCGCCGGATTGCTGATCAAGAGCCGCAGCGCTGAATCGCCCGGCGGCAGCCACGCAAACACGCGCAGGTCCGACATCGGGGCGCCGTCGCGCCCGACCCCCGGGCCCCAGGTTACGACCGGCCGCAACCCGGCGAGCGCGAGATAACGCTCGAACGGGATCGGATTTCCCGCGCGCACGTAGCGGTCGAAGAAGGGACGCACAATACAGCCGCACACTTCATGGACCACTGCTTCGACGTCGCGCGTCGTGTATCCCCGCTCGGCGGAGTAGCGTGCCAGCATGATGCGCATCACGTCGTCGAGCGAGCGGCGACCCTGCGTCGCGTCGCGAATGATCACGTCGAGCATCGAGCCGATGAGCTCGCCCTGCAGATGGACGCTGGCGCTGTAGTCGCCGAGCGCGCCCGGCGGCGTTCCGTAGCTGACGACGCTGACGCTTTCCGGAGAAAAGCGTGAGTTCCCGGGGCTCGCCAGGTAGCGCGTGATCAGGCCGGTGAGGTGCGCGGCGCGGGTTGAATCGGGCCGCGGCATCCCGGCGCGCCGCAGCAGCGCATCGGCGTAGAACATCGTGATGCCTTCGGCCCACCACAGGCCGTTGGAGCGCCGCGCCGGCCGGTAGTCGACGCCGCCATAACCCGCGGGGTGGATACGCATCAGGTTCCACGTGTGGAAGTACTCGTGCGCCGCTTCGCCGAGTAGGTCGGGGAGGTCGGTAGCGAGGCGCGCACTCGTCGCCCCGACGGTCATCGAATTCCAGTGTTCGAGCGAACCTGCGGCACCGTCCTGCAACAGAAAGGTGTAGTCGCGGTAGGGTGCGCGGCCGAACAGCGCGATCGCCTGCTCGGCGACTCCTTGCAGGCCGCGCACCAGCGCCAGCGTATCGAAGGTCTGGGCGTCGGCGAGCGGCCAATACACGACCCGGTGCGGCACGCCGTCGACGGCGAAGCGCCAGCTGCGGAACTGTCCCACGAGCGCCGGTGAGTCGATAAGCACGTCCACCGAGGGTGCGAAGAAGGTGTTCGGCTCGATCGTCGGTGGCAGTCCCGTGGCGATGTCCCAACCCGGCGGCAGGTCGAATGTCACGTAGGACGGCGCCAGCGTCGCGCCGACGATGTACATGAACGAGTGCGGTCCACCGACGAGTCCGCCGTGTGCCGCGAGGAACGGCACCCACGACGAGCGGACCGGCCGATTCTGAACCGGCAGGTGCAACCGGTAGCGAACGTCGACGATTCCGCCCGGTGCCACGACTCGCCACAGCGCGCTGTCTTCCCGCACGACACTCGCCGCGGCGGCACCGGCTGGTGCTGCGACGCGGACCTCGTCGACATAGCGGTAATAGCGATCGTCGTACTCGGGGTGGGCGGCGAGGGCGAGCCGCAAGGTGTCCCGGGCGTTCCGGATCCGGATCGTCACGTCGTACCCCGTGAGGTCGGCACTGTCGACCCGCAGAGTGTAAGACACCACCGGCTGGGAGAGGGCGTAGCGCGCGTCTACGGCGTCGACCGCGTCGCGCAACGGGTTCTGGGCGAACAGGCCCGACCAGGGAAGGGTCAGGGCAATCAAGGCAGTGGTCTTGTGCATTGCGCGGCTCCTGGGTTCGGAATTCTGATGCCGGAGAGACCGCTCTGGTTTGTGTTATTCTTCAAGCCTCGGTCACCCTGGATTTCGAACTGGGATCCGCTGACTTCAAAGATCATTTCTCCGGCGTCGCGCCCACGTACGCCGCCCATCGGCCGACCTATCCCGTTGCTGTCGTCGAGTATCTCGCGGACCAGGCGGCGCGGCGCGACGTCGCCTGGGACGCCGGGTGCGGGTCGGGGCAGCTCTCGACGCTCCTGCCCACGCGCTTCGCACGCGTGATCGCCACCGATCCGAGCGCCGAGCAGATCGCGCAGGCGCGGGCGCATCCCGCGGTCGAGTACCGGCAGGCGAGCGCGGAGGCGAGCGGGCTGGGGAATGTCTCGGTCGACATGGCGGTCGCGGCACAGGCGGCGCACTGGTTCGATCTGCCACGTTACTACGCCGAAGTGCGGCGCGTCGTCCGGCCCGGTGGTCTCGTGGCCCTGCTGGCATACGGTGTGGTGCACGTCGATCGCGATCTCACCGCGATCGTCGACCGCTTTTACTGGCAGACGCTGGCGGGGTACTGGCCGCAGGAGCGGCGCATCGTCGAAGAGGGGTATCGCTCGCTGCCGTTTCCGTTCCCTGAGCTCGCGGCGCCGCCGTTCGCGATGACGGCGACGTGGTCGCTCCCGGAGCTGCTCGGATACGTGCGGACCTGGTCGGCGGTGCAGGCAATCGAGCGGGCGCAGGGCGGCGCAGCGTATGACGGATTCGCGCGCGCCCTCGGCGCCGCCTGGGGCGACCCCGGCGAGCGGCGCCCGGTCCGCTGGGACCTGGCTGTGCGCCTCGGCCGCGTGTAGTGTTTCACGCATGAACAAACGCGCTCCTGCCGACGAGCCGCTCGTGATGTCGCTGCTCGGCGCCGCGCACGCCATCGAGGCGCGGCTCGAGGCGGTGCTCGATCCGCTGGGGCTGTCGCTCGCCAAGCTCGGCATCCTGCGTGCACTCGATCAGGCGCCGGAGCCGATGTCGTTGAGCGAGTTGGCGACCCGACTCGCCTGTGTGCGCTCCAACATCACACAGATCGTCGACCGGCTCGAGAAGGACGGGCACGTCCGCCGCCGCGCCGATCCCGCGGACCGCCGCGGCGTGCGGGCGGAGCTGACGGCCGGGGGAAGACGCGCGGCGCGGCAGGGGTGGGAGGTGTTCGCGCGCGAGCAGCGCGTGATCGCCCGTGGCGTCGCCGCGGGGGATGCCGATAAGCTCAAGTACACCTTGGGGTTACTTGGCAAGTAGTCAGCGCAGGAACTTTTTGGACTATTGCTTCATTTATGAATTATCTATGACTGCAATACCTCCGGTTGCACCGCCGTCGTTCGGAAGCTCGCGCCCGCGCTGGGTCACGTGGATCGTGCAAGCGCTCGTCGCCCTGGGCCTGGCCTTCGCGGCCTCGCTCGTTGCGACCCGCCTCGGCCAGGTGCTGTTGATTGGCGCCGCTGCCGGCGTGCTCGCCGCGTCGGCCGTCGGCCTCGTGCTGTGGAGCGACGACCCAGCGCCGCACGACCCCCGACGCCGCTCGGTGTGACGCCCCTGAACGTTGCAGGGAGGATCCGATGATCGTGAATTGGGCTTTGCTCGCATTACGCGTCGCCGTCGGCACGGTGTTTCTGGTGCATGGCATTCAGAAGCAGGCGTTTTGGAAGATGCAGCCCTCGGAGCAATTGCCGTCCGGGATGATCAAGCTGTTGCGCTTCCTTTCCATCGTCGAGCCGCTGGGCGGCGTGGCGATCCTGGCCGGATTCCTCACCGCTCCCGCGGCCATCGGTCTGTCGATCATCATGCTCGGCGCGATCAACCTCAAAGCGGGTCAGATGAAGAAGGGGTTCACCGGCGACGGCGGCTGGGAGCTCGACTTCATGGTGCTCGCCGCCAACGTCGTGCTGTTCCTGCTGGGCGCAGGCGCGTGGTCGCTGGATCGGGTGCTGAAAATCTGAAGCAAGGTGTGGAGGTCGGTGGAGGTTCTGGAAGCGCCCTCCACCCACCTCCACCCTCTTCCACCAACCGCCCCCTCAGTTGCTCAGGACATCAATCTCCACATTCGACGCATTCTTCACCGTTCGCAGGATCGAGTGCGTCCGCGCTCGGTACGCACCCGGCTGCGCCAGGAAGATGTTCGGCACGAATGTCTGCGGATTGCGGTCGTACAGCGGGAACCAGGTGCTCTGCACCTGCACCATGATGCGGTGGCCCTTCTTGAAGGTGTACGCCTGCTGGTGCAGGTCCACCGTATATGCGAGTGGGACGTTGGGCGTGATCGCTTGGGGGTGCTCCCAGCTCTCGCGATAGCGTCCCCGCATGATTTCTCCCGTCACCATCAGCTCGTAACCGCCCATCGTGGGGCGGTCGGCGATCGTGTCGGGATAGACGTCGATCAGCTTCACCACCCAATCGGCGTCGCTTCCCGTGGTTGCCGCGAACAGGTGCGCCCGCACGTTCCCCGCCAGGGTGACGTCCTTGTCCAGGACCTCGGTCTGCCAGGTAAGCACGTCGGGGCGGCCATCGACGAAGCGCTGATCTTCGGTCTCCCAGCGCCGCCAGCGCGAGGTGGCTGAATAGGTGCGCTCCACCGGCCGGGGCCGGTACGGCACCGGATGCACGGGATCCGAGACGAACTGATCGCTGCCCATCGCGGCCGAGGGCGGATCGAAGGACAGGCCGCCGCCCGTCTGGAAATACAGATGCTTGTGGGCGACGCCCCTCGGTGGCCAGTGGTCGAACGTGCGCCATTCGTTGGTGCCGGCATCGAAGACTGTCGCTTCGGCGAACTTCCCGTCCCCTTCTCCCTTCAACCAGTACGCAAACCAGCGCGATTGCAGCGCCCGGTAGTCGTCGCCGGTGGGCCGACCGAAGCGCGCGTTGCCGAGCGCGATCCCGGAGTCCCCGAACCACTGGCCGTGGTACCACGGTCCCATGACGAGGTAGTTGAGGCGCCCGCTGTCGGTCTGCTCGAGCGATCCATAGCTCGCGAGCGGCCCGTACTCGTCCTCCTGATCCCACCATCCGCCGACGGTCATCGTCGGCACCGTCGTGTGCGTGAAGTAGCGCGGCAGCGAGCGGGCCTGCCACGCCGAGTCGTACGCCGGGTGGGCGACGAAGCGGCGCCACGTGGGCCAGCGATCCGCGCCTACCGCTTTGGCGAGTGCGCCGAGGGAGGGGAAGGAGCGATACCACTCATAGGTGTCGTAGCGGGCAGGGGACGGGGTGACCGAGAGATCGCTCGACGCTTCCATCTCCCACGAGTACTCCAGCCCGTACGTCAGACGAAACGCGCCCTGGTGGAAAAAGTCGTCTCCCATCCAGGTGTCGCCCATCGGCGCCTGGGGGGCGATCGCCTTGAGCGCCGGGTGGGCGCCGATTCCCGCGACCGAGGTGAGCCACCCGGGATACGAGATGCCGAAGACGCCGACCCTGCCATTGTTGTTGGGGATGTGTTTCACAAGCCAATCGATCGAGTCGTAGGTGTCGGTGCTTTCGTCGGTGCCCTGCGGCCCCGAATGCGGGGGGCGGTTCATGTCGAACGTCCCTTCCGACCCGAAGCGGCCGCGGATGTCCTGCACGACGAGGATGTAGCCGTCGAGACCGAAGGATTGCGCGTTGCGACTCAGGTACGGGATGTAGTTCTTCGCCCCGTAGGGAGTGCGATCCATGAGAATCGGCAGCGGTCCGGTGGCGTTGCGCGGTATCGCGATCGCGGTGAAGAGGTGAATGCCGTCGCGGACCGCGATCGTCGTGTCGGCGCGGGTGTAACCGGTGTCCGCACCAGGTTGCTGGGCGGCGAGAACCAGCAGGAGAAGTGTCTTCATGACCCGGAAGATTCCGCAGCCCGGGGCGCGCGCAAGAGCTCGATCAGCGAGCGGCTTTGAACGCGAGCTCGAGAGCTGCCTCGGTCCGATCGAGCTCGGCCGGTCCATGTGCCGCAGAAAGGAACGCCGCCTCGAATTGCGCCGGGACCCAGTACACGCCCGCGTCGAGCAGTGTTCGGAAGAATCTCGCGAAGCGGGTCGTGTCGGCGTGTTTGGCGCTCGCCCAATCGGTCACCGGGGCGTCGGAGAAGAACACCGTCAACATCGTGCCGGCGCGATTTACGACGACCGGAACGCGTGCCGCCCGTGCCGCCGATTCGAGCCGCTGCGCCAAGCCGGCGGCGCTACGATCGATTCCTTCCCACACACCCGGTCGCAGCAGTTCGTCGAGCGTGGCGATCCCCGCCGCCATCGCCAACGGATTGCCGGACAGTGTGCCCGCCTGATAGACGGGTCCCGCCGGCGCCACGAGCTGCATGATGTCGCGCCGCCCGCCGTACGCGCCGACAGGAAGCCCGCCACCGATCACCTTGCCGAGCGTAGTGAGATCCGGAGTGATGCCGCGCTGTCCCTGCACCCCACCGGGATGCACGCGGAATCCCGTCATCACCTCGTCGAAGATCAACAGCGCGCCGTAGTTGCGCGTGATGGCCCGCAGGCGTTCGAGAAATCCCGCCTCGGGCGACACCACTCCCATGTTGCCCGCGACCGGCTCGACGATGACGGCGGCGATGTCGCGCGGGAATTGCGTGAAGAGCCGCTCCACCGCGGCGCCGTCGTTGAACGGGGCCACCAGCGTATCGGCAACGGTCCCGGCAGGGACGCCGGGCGAGTCGGGAAGTCCGAGCGTGGCCACGCCCGATCCCGCCTGCACGAGCAGCAGATCGGCGTGCCCGTGGTAGCATCCCGCGAACTTGACGATCTTGGCGCGTTCCGTGAACGCGCGCGCGAGGCGCAACGCGCTCATCGTCGCCTCGGTGCCCGAGTTCACAAACCTCAGGAGCTCCATGCTCGGCACACACCGCTGGACGCGCCGGGCAAGATCGAGCTCCAGTGGGCTCGGCGCACCGAAGCTCGTGCCGCGCGCCGCCGTCCGGCCGATCGCTTCCACCACCCCCGGATGCGCATGACCGAGGATCAACGGTCCCCACGACAACATGTAATCGACGTAGCGCCGGCCATCGACATCGACGAGATAGGCACCGGCAGCCTCGGCGATGAAGCGCGGTTCGAGCCCGACGGCGCGAAAGGCGCGAACGGGAGAATCGACGCCCCCCGGGAGCAGCCGTTGCGCCTCGCGAAACAGCGCCGCCGAGCCCGCGTTCGCGGTTGCTGTGGAAGCGAGCGTCACGCCGCCGCTCCGATCTGCTCGAGTGCCTCACCCGCCGCAGCCCATCCCGACGCGATGCAATCGGGGATCCCGACCCCGCGGTACGAGGCACCCGCGAGCGACAGTCCTGGGTGACGGGCAAGCAGCCTGGCGATACGCTCGAGCCGCGCGCGGTGCCCGACGACGTATTGCGGCATCGACTGCGGCCAACGAAACACGCGCGCCAGGGCCGGTGTCGCCGATACCCCGGCGATCCGCGCCATTTCGGACCGGGCCAGCTGGATCAGCCCGTCGTCGGGCTGCTCGAGGGAGCGCTCGGCGCCGGCGCGTCCGATGAAGAAGCGCACGAGCGTCGCGCCCGTAGGGGCGCGGTCGATGAACTTGTTGGACGTCCACGTCCCCGCCACGATCGCGCCGCCAGCCGCGCGCGGCGACAGAAAGCCATGGCCCGCGAGCGGTTGCCGCAGCACCCCGGGTGTGAAGCCCAGCGATACGGTGGCCGTCGAGACGAACGGAATACCGCGCAGCTCGGCGGATAGCCCAGCGTCGATGGGAACGATGAGTCGTGCCGCAACGGGGGCAGGCACGGCGAGGATCACACGGTCGGCGGTGACTGCGGGCCCCTGCGCCAGCTCGACCTGGAACGCCCTGCCGCGGGACTCGACGGTGACCGCGGCGGTGCCGAGACGCAGCTGATCGCCCGGCAGGCGACGGGCCAGTGTGTCGACCAACTCGGCTAGGCCGCGCAGCAGCGTCACGAAGCCCGCGCCTCCCGTGCGACGCCGCGCCATCGCGCGCAACACGCTCCCCTCTCGCTGCTCGAGCTCGGCAAGCAGCGGGAAGGTGGCTGCGAGCGAAAGCTGCTCGCCGTCGCCGGCGTAGATCCCCGAGAGCAGCGGCTCAATGAGCCAGTCGTAGGCGTCACGTCCGAATCGCCGGCGTGCGAAGCGCGCGATCGTTTCGTCGTCCCCGGGCGCACCCGGCCTGATGAACGGCTCGAGACTCGCCCGCAGACGACCCGGCAGCGTCAGGGTGCCGGTCGAGAGCAGCGGGCCGATCCGCGTCGGCACGAGGCCAGTCAACCCCTCGGGCAGCCGATGCAGCCGTCCGTTGCGGCGCACGTAGGTCCCGCGGTGCGCCGGATCCGTGGAGCAAAGCCGTGCTTCGAGTCCCAGGCGACCCACCAGGGCGACGCCCTCAGGCTTGGAGGCGAGAAAACAGTCGGGCCCGCCCTCGACGATGAATCCGCCGCTGCGCTCGGTGAGGATCTTCCCACCCAGACGCGACTCCTCGATCACGAAAAAGGGAACGCCCGCTTCGTGGAGCCGCAGCGCGGCCGAGAGACCGGTGATGCCGCCACCGATGATGGCGATCACACCCACCCCTGCTCAGCTGCGGTCCCGCGCACGAGATCCGCCAGCCCGTCGATCATCGCCGGGTGGTCGTTCACCATCACGATGCGCTCGAGGTGCATCCCGAGCCCGTTGGCACGGCGGCGCAGCTCGAGGTCGACGTCGTACAGCACTTCCACGTGCTCGCAGGTGAATCCAATCGGTACGACGAGCACGGTGCGGTGTCCCTCCGCCGCCAGCTCCTCGACCACGGTGACGGCATCGGGACCGAGCCACGGATCGGCGGTGCGTCCCGCTGATTGATAGGCGAAGCGATGGACGCGACTGCGGCCCTGCTCTCCCAGGCGCTCCAGGACAGCCGCCACCGTCGCAGCGAGCTGTGCCGGATAGGGGTCCCCGGACTCGAGGATTCGCCGGGGGAGGCTGTGCGCGGTGAACAGCAGCGGCACCGAATCCCGCTGCGCCGTGGGAAAGCCGTCCAGTGCTTCCGCGATGCGATCCACAAGCGCGACGAGGAAACCCGGGAGGAGGTGCCACTCGCGCACCGGCACGACCGCCAGCGCGCCCCGGGCGGCGTCCACGTGCGTGAAATACAGCTCGATGCTGAGCGTCGAGTAGTGCGGGGCCATGACGAGTCCGACCACGCGCTCGACCCCGGCGCTTGCCAGCGACGCGAGGCCCTCCGCGATGCGCGGCTGCCAATGCCGCATCCCGACGGCGGTCCTGAAGCGACCGTTGCCTCCCAGGGCGGCTTCCAGTGCTCGTGCCTGCGCGGTGGTCTTCTCGAGGATCGGCGAGCGGCCGCCGATGGCGGCGTAGCGGCTCTTCACTTCATCGACGATGTGCGCCGGGGTGGGCCGGTGCCCCCGCACGTCCAGCAGGTACGGCTCCACCTCGTCGAGCGAGTTGGGCCCGCCGTAGGCCATGACGAGCACACCGATCGGCCTACTCATCGGCTCGTCAGTTCGTGCACCAGGTCGACGACGGCGCGGACGTGGTCGACGGGCGTCTCGGGCAAGACGCCATGGCCGAGATTGAAAATGTGCCCGGTATCGCCGGCGCGTCGCAGGACGTCGCGCACTTTCGCGCGCAGCTCGGGCAGCGGAGCGAACAAAGCGACGGGGTCGAGGTTGCCCTGCACTGCGTGTTCCGTGCCGATCCGCTCGCGGGCCTGGTCCAGCGGGACGCGCCAGTCGACGCCAATGACGTCGCCCCCGGCGTCGCGCATCAGCTCGAGCAGCGTTCCGGTCTCGACTCCGAAGTGAATCAACGGGACAGCGAGCGTACGCAGACGATCGAACAGCCGGCGCGAATGGGGCAGGACGTAGCAGCTGTAGTCGTCGGGGTTCAGCCCGCCGGCCCAGCTGTCGAACAGCTGCAGCGCCTGCGCTCCGGCTTCCACCTGTGCCACACAGTAGTCCCCCAGCACGGTGACGAGCCGGCGCAGCAGCTCGTGCCACGTCGCCGGGTCCTCGTACATCAGCCGCTTGGCGGTGACGAAGTGCCGCGACGATCGGCCTTCGATGCAGTAACAGGCGACGGTGAACGGCGCCCCCGCGAATCCGATGAGCGGCGTCGCGGGCTCGAGCTCGCGACGCACGAGCCGTACCGTCTCGAGCACCGGTGCCAGCGCGTCGCGTACGTCGACGCGGGCGAGGCGAGCCACAGCGGCGGCGCCGCGAACCGGATTCGCGATGACCGGGCCTTCGCCGTTTGCGAAGCTGAGCTCCAGCCCCATGGGGACGACCGGCAAGAGGATGTCGGCGAAGAGGATCGCGGCATCGACGCCGAGACGGCGCACCGGCTGCAGCGTGACCTCTGCGGCGAGCGACGGTGTGGCGCAGATCTCGAGCAGCGAGTGCCGCTCGCGCACGGCGCGGTACTCGGGGAGGTAGCGGCCGGCCTGGCGCATGAACCACACGGGGGTATGAGGCACCGGTTGGCGCCGGGCCGCCGCCAGCATCACAGCCACCGTTGCAGCGCCTCCAGGCCGGGCTGGTAAACGGCGCTGTGGAGCGGCGTGTCGCGCTCGGTGTAGGGGCGGCCGGCGGTGCTGCGCAGATCGGTGACGAGCTGTGAAAAGCGCAGCAGATCACGCGTCTCGTAGACCACCACGAACTCCTGATCCTGCAGCCCGGTCGAGTAGAGCAGCAGCTGGGTGATGTCCTCGTACTGCTTGCCGATCTTGATGTGTTCCATCATCATGTCGCGCCGCGTGTCGCGGTCGTGCTGGTACCACGCCGCCGTTTTCGTGAATGGATACATCACGAGGTAGGGCTGCCGTTCACGCGCGAAGGGATCGATCTCCTGGCGCGAGCGGGTCTTGGTGTACTGCGACCCTTGCGTGAATCCCCACAGCGCCGTCGTGAGGCGTGCCTGTGCCCGCAACGGGGTCATCGCGGCGGCGAACGCCTCGAAGAAACGGGCCGGGATCGCCACGTCATCGCCAGCGATCGCCGACCAGACGATCAGATCGCTTGCCGCTTCCACTCCGAACACCTGGTAGCAGTGCAGCGCCTCGACCGCGGACCGCAGAGATTCGAGCCAGCGGCACAGCCGGCGGTGGCGCTCGTCCGGCTGAGCGCTCCAGTACGCCTCGGTGAACCGCACCATGGCGAAATGGTTGAAGGTCTGCGGCGTGGCCTCGGGCATGCGGCTCGTCCTTCAGGTTTCGCGCAGCCAGCGCGCGGCGTCCTTGGCGTGATAGGAGATGATGAGGTCGGCGCCCGCACGGTGAATCGCCGTGAGGATTTCGAGCACCGCGCGCCGCTCGTCGATCCACCCGCGCTCCGCCGCGGCCTTCACCATCGCGTACTCCCCGCTCACGTTGTAGGCGGCGAGGACGGTGTCGGGAAAGCGATCGCGCGTGGTGCGCACGACGTCGAGGTAGGGCAGCGCTGGCTTGACCATGAGTAGATCCGCCCCCTCGGCGACGTCGAGCGCGCTCTCATGCAGCGCCTCGCGCGCGTTCGCGACGTCCATCTGGTGGCTCAGGCGGTCACCGTGCCGGGGCGCGCCCTGCGCAGCGTCGCGGAACGGTCCGTACAGCGCGGAGGCGTATTTCGCCGAGTAGGAGAGAATCGGGAGATTCGCGAAGCAGGCGCGGTCGAGCGCGGCGCGGATTCCAGCCACCATGCCGTCGAGCATCGCCGAGGGTGCGACGATGTCGGCGCCGGCCTCGGCGTGTGAGACGGCGATGCGCGCCAGGATCGCGACACTTTCGTCGTTCAGGACGTAGTCATCGGGGAGGTGTGGGTTCTTTGCGGCGGGTCCCGACCCGTTGAGCAGCCCGCAGTGGCCGTGGTCGGTGTACTCACACAGGCAGACGTCGGTGATCACCGGCAGCTCGGGGATCGCGCCCTTCAGCTGCCGCACGCCCCGCTGCACGACGCCCTCGGGGTCGTAGCTGCCGCTCCCCTGTGCATCCTTGGACGCGGGGATGCCGAACAGCAGCACCGCTCCGATCCCCAGGCTCGCCGCGCGGCGCGCTTCCGCGACGACCTCCGACACCGGCCATTGCGAGATGCCGGGCATCGACGCGATCGGCTGTGGCTCGCTCCCGGCGTCGCTCACGAACAACGGGTAGATGAGCCGGCCGGGATCAAGGCGCGTCTCACGCACCAGCCGGCGCAACGCCGCCGTCGACCGCAGCCGCCGCGGGCGCGCCGTCATCGCGCCTCTTGTGCGTCGAGCGCGGCCACGAGGCCGGGGATCGAATGCTCGGCCGGCTCGAGATGCACGGTGAGCCCCATGGCGCGGGCCGCCGAGGCGGTGACCGGACCGATGCAGGCGACGCAAGCCTCTCCCAACACCGGCACCGCCCGCGCCCCCAGCAACGCGAAGAAATTCTCGACCGTCGAGGGACTCGTGAACGTGGCCACGTCCACGCCGCGCTCCAGCTCCACGAGGTCCAGCGGGTCGACGCTCGCCGGGAGCGTGTCGTAGACGACTACCTCATCGAGGCTGGCGCCGCGGCGCGTCAACGCGATCGCCAGCTCTTCCCGTCCCCGCGCGGCCCGGGGAAGCAGCACCCTGAGCCCGGCGACCGGCGTCAGCTCGCGCCCGAGCTGCTCGCCGATGAACTGCGACGGGATGAAGTCGACGCGGGCGCCACGGGCCACGATCGCTTGCGCCGTTCCCGGGCCGACAGCCGCGAGGCGCAGCCGGGGCGGGAGAACCCGCTCTCGCGCCTGCAACCGGTCGAACACGATGTCCACGGCGTTGGGACTCGGAAAGGTGATCCAGTCGTACGCCGCGAGGTGGTCGATCGCGCGGTCGAGCTGGGAGAGATCGGCCACCGGCCGGACTTCGATCGTGGGGAACAGCACCGCCTGCGCTCCGCGGGCCGCCAGCGCTCTCGCGAGTGCTTCGGCTTGATCGCGCGGCCGTGTGACGAGCACCCGCCGGCCGGCGAGACTCACAGGAGGTCCCGCGCGCCGCGGTGGATCGCCTGCTCGGCGAGGCCCGTCGCCAGACGAGTCGCCTCTGCCACGGGACGTGACGCCGTCACTCGAATGACCTTCGAGCCGTCGCTGGCGGCGACCAATCCGGTCAACCGCAGCGTGGCGCTTCCGCCAACCTCCGCAAGCGCAGCAACCGGGGCAGAACATCCCCCGCCCAGAGCGGCAAGGAAGCCGCGCTCCGCGTCGGTCGCGGCTCTCACATCGAGATCGTCGAGGGCGGCGAGCAGCTCGCGCGTCACCGTGTCCTCGACGCGGCACTGGACGGCGAGCGCGCCCTGTCCGGGGGCGGGGAGCATCACCTCGAGCGGCAGGACCTCGGTGATCGTGTCGCCGAGGCCGAGACGCACCACGCCGGCGGCCGCGAGGACGATGCCGTCGTAGTCCCCGCGCTGCGCCTTGTGCACCCGCGTGTCGACGTTGCCGCGCAGCGGCAGCACGGTCAGATCGGGACGGATGGCGCGCAGCTGCGCGATGCGGCGCGTGCTGGACGTGCCGACGGCGGCGCCGGTGGGGAGCGAGCGCAGCGTGTGACCATCGCGGGCGACCAGCACGTCGCGCGGATCGCCGCGCAGGCAGACGGCCGCTACGATGATGTCCGGGACCGGCTCGACCGGCAGGTCTTTGAGCGAGTGCACGGCGAAGTCGATCGCGCCGGCGCGCAGCGCTTCCTCCAACGCCTCGGTGAACAGCCCTTTGCCGCCGATCTCGGGAAGAGGTCGGTCGAGGATGCGGTCGCCCTCGGTGGTGATGGCGACTTCCTCACTCGGAACGCCGCGTTGGCGCAGCAACTCTCGGATGCGCGCCGTCTGCCAGCGCGCGAGCGGCGAGCGCCGTGTGCCGCCGCGCAGCACCCGTGCCGGAGCGGCGGTCATCCGGCGTCCAGTCCGAACAGCGCGCGCGCCAGATCGGGATCCGCCACCGTCGACAGCCGGCGCGTCGGTTCGTGGAGCAGCTTGTTTACGAGAGACTTGGAGAACTCATCGAGCAAGGCGGCGACTTCCGGCGACGCGGCGCGGTGCCGCCGCAGCACCCGGGCGACCTCGCGCTGCCGGATCGCCTCTCCCTGCGCCCGCAGCTCGACGAGCAGCGGGTGCACAGCCCGGCGGCGCTGCCAAGCGTCGAAGCGCTCGACCTCCTGCTCGACGATCGTCTCGACCGCCGGGATCTCCTGGCGCCGAGTCTCGAGGTTGCCGGCGAGGCGGAGCTGCAGCGTGTCCAGATCGTACAGCTCGCACCCCTCGAGCGCGCGCACCTCGGGCTCGACGTCACGCGGCACGGCGATATCGACGAAGACACGGCGACGCGCGCCGCCAGTGGCGATGGCGCCGCGCACGAGGTCGCGGCTCACGACGGCGTGCGGTGCGGCGGTCGAGCAGATGATCGCGTCGGATTGGGCGATCGCCTCCGCCAGCTCGTGCCATCCCAGCGCTTCCGCGTCGCACAGCCGCGCCAGCTCCCGGGCGCGGTCGGCGGTGCGACTGATGACCCTCAGGCGGGCGGTGGCCCGGCGCAGCGCCTGGCCCGCGAGCCGCCCCATCTTCCCGGTCCCGACGAGCAGTACCGAGAGATTGTCGAGCGGACCGGCGACGTCGCGCAGCAGCCGGATCGCCTCGGAGCTGACGCTCGTGGGGAGATGGCTGATGCCGGTCTCCGCTCGCGCCCGGCGACCGGCCTGCACGGCGGCGTGGAACGCGGCGCTGAGCACCGGGCCCGCCGTTCCCGCCGCTTCGGCGGTCTGCAGCGCCGCGGCCACCTGACCCTGAATCTCCGATTCGCCGAGCACCATCGAATCGAGTCCGGCGGCGACGCGACACAGCCGGCGCACGGCGCCGACGCCGGTCTCGTGATACGTGTGCGGCAGGAGCGATGCCGGCGGCACCGCGGCGATGCTCGACAGCAGCTCGAGCGGCGCGCCGGACGCCTCGAGCGGCGCGGCGTACACTTCAGTGCGGTTGCAGGTGGAGAGAATCGCGAGCTCGGTGAACGGCGCGCGTGGGTCCTGCCGCGACTCGTGCAGCAGGCGTTGCTGCGCGACGGGCCCGAGCGCGAGCCGTTCGCGCAGCGCGACGGAAGCGGTGCGGTGATTGACGCCGGTGCATGCCAGCGGCATGCGGGCAGCTTACGCCGCGCGTGCGCCGTGGAGAATCCGCAAGCCTACGGCCGTAGTACTACGGAGGGACTGTCGCTTCAGACGCGACGGACACCGACTTCATCGAGGTGGTCGAGCAGGTCGGCGGGGTCCTGGTAGACGCGGTACGCGCCCGCGCGCTCCAGCTCATCCTGGCCGTACCCGCCGGAGAGGAGGCCGACGGCAAGGGCGCGGGCGCGCCGGGCCGCCAGCAGGTCCCACACGCTGTCGCCCACTACGACGGCGTCGGTCATCGGCACGCCGAGCCGCTCGACGGCGGCGATGAACAGGTCGGGATCGGGTTTGGCGTGCGCCACCTGGTCGCGGGTCACGATCGGGACGCTCGCGGGGACGCCGAGCATCTCGAGCATCGGGCGCGCGCTCTGCATCCAGCCGCTGGTTCCGATCGCCCAGGGCACACCGAGGTCAGTGAGATGGCGCAGCAGCTCGCGTGCACCGGGGAGCGGGCGCACCGACCCCGAGAGCCGGGCGTACGCGTCGGCGTGATAGCGCTTCATCTGATCGGCCTGCTCCGCCGTCACCTGGCGCCCGGTTTCCCGCAGCAGCGCGTCCACCAGCAACCCGCCGCTCATGCCGATGCGGCGATGGATGCGCCACACCGACAACTCGACGCCTACCCGCTCCAGCGCTTCGCGCCACGCCAGCACGTGCTCGTACACGCTGTCGACCAGCGTGCCGTCGAGATCGAAGACGAATGCCGGAGCGCCGCTCACAGTGGTCTCAAGATAAGGGTCTCTGGCCCGGTGCGGCCGGAGCGTGCAATTTGCCCGTCCATGTTACGAGCCACCTACCATCTCCTGTGTGACACACAAGCCGACGCGACTGCCCAGGCGCGGGACATTGCGCGCGAGCAGACGGTCGAAGTGCCGGAAGATACGGCGCCCGAGGTCGAAGCCCGACTGGTGGGCCGCATCGAATCGCTCGAGCCCGATGGTAGCCGCCGCTGGCGCGTGGTGATCGCATATGATCCGGTGATCGTCGGTGGGGACGTCACGGAGCTGTTCAATCTGCTGTTCGGCAACATCTCGATGAAGCCCAGCGTGCGGCTCATCGATCTCGACATCCCAGAGTCGCTGCTGCGCGCGCTCCCCGGTCCGCGCTTCGGCATCGCCGGCATCCGCGAGCTGTGTGCGGCGCCGCGGCGTCCGCTCATCTGTACCGCGACGAAACCACTGGG
>DATFSB010000529.1:0-3054 GCA_035262825.1 Gemmatimonadales bacterium
AGGCATCACCAAGCACTACGGCAGTTTCGTGGCGGTGGACCACATCTCGCTCGAGGTGCCGCGCGGCGTGTTGTACGGGTGCCTCGGCCCCAACGGCGCCGGCAAGACGACGCTGCTGCGGATGATCGCCGGCATTCTGAAGCCGACCGACGGCCGCGTCTTGATCGGCAACGACGACGTCCAGGACAATCCGATCAGCGCCAAGATGCGCCTCGGGTTCATTCCCGACCGGCCATTCGTGTACGACAAGCTGACCGGCGCCGAATTCCTGCGCTTCGTTGCGGGCCTGTACGGGCAGGACGGCGACGCGGTCGAGCGCCGCATCGCCGAGCTGCTCGAGGTATTCGAGCTGTCGAGCTGGAAGGACGAGCTGATCGAGGCGTACAGCCACGGCATGCGACAGAAACTGATCATCTCGAGCGCGCTGATCCATCGCCCCGAGTGCATCGTCGTCGACGAGCCGATGGTGGGACTCGATCCCAAGGGCGCGCGACTGCTCAAGGACATCTTCCGCCAGTTCGTCGACCGCGGCGGCACCGTGCTGATGAGCACGCATACGCTCGAGGTCGCCGAAGCGATGTGCGACCAGATCGGCATCCTGCAGCACGGCAAGATCGTGGCGCACGGGACGATGGCCGAGATCCGCCGTCAACACGCCGCGGGGGACGCGTCGCTCGAGGAGCTGTTCCTCAAGCTCACGGGCGGTCACGCGGTGCGCGAGCTGGTGGAGGTCCTCGGGGGAAGCCGGTGACGCAGCCGACGCTGGTGCACGTGCTGCAGCCGAAATGGCGCACGGCGCTGCAGCGCGTGCGCCAGGAGCGGGCGAGCGGCGGCGGCGGGAAGCTCGTGATCCTGCTGCTGGTCGGGAGCGGGTTCTGGATCGGGGCGTACAGCGTGTGCTATTTCGTCCTCAAGGCCCTCCGCAGCGTCGAGGAAATCGGCGCGCCGATCGCCGGCAAGATGCTCGGGGTCGTGCTGCTGTCGTTCATGTCGATCCTCGTGCTCTCGAATGTGATCACCGCCCTCTCGAGTTTCTTCCTCGCCAAGGACTTGGACCTCCTCGTGTCGGCTCCGGTCGACTGGCTGCGGCTCTACCTCGCGAAGCTGGGGGAGACACTGGTCCACTCATCGTGGATGGTGGGGCTGACGAGCGTGCCGATTCTGGCCGCGTACGGCGTCGTGTTTCACGGCGGCCTGCTGTTCGTGCCCTATGTGTTACTGGTGATGCTCCCGTTGCTGCTGCTGCCCGCCGTCGTGGGCACGGCGCTGACGCTGATCCTCGTGAACGTCTTCCCCGCGCGCCGCACGCGGGACCTCCTGTCGATCATCGCGCTCGGCGCCGCGGCGGGGGTGATTCTGTTGTTCCGGTTGATCCGGCCCGAGCAGCTGGCCCGGCCCGAAGGCTTCCAGAACCTGGTCGCCTTCATCGCGGTGCTGCGGGCGCCCACCTCCCCGCTGTTTCCGAGTGAGTGGGCATCGCGCGCCATCATGGGATTTCTCGATCAGGACTTCGACGTCCAGCCGCTCGTGCTGCTGTGGACCACGGCCGCGGCATTCGTCACCCTGGGCGCGATTCTGCACCGCCGGCTCTACGCCACCGGGTTCACCAAGGCGCAGGAGGGCGCGGAGCGATTCGTGCGCGGCATTTTCTGGCGCAATACCGTCGGCCTCGTGCTGTTCCCCCTTCCCGTCGCCAAACGGGAATTCGTTTTGAAGGACATCAAGCTGTTCTTCCGTGACACGACGCAGTGGAGCCAGCTGATCCTGCTCGCGGTGCTGGTGGTCGTCTACTTGTTCAACATCAAGGCGCTGCCGCTGCACCGCGGCGAGCAGGTGGGATTCTTCTTCGTGACGCTGGTGTCGTTCCTCAACCTCGGCCTTGCCGGGTTCGTGCTCGCCTCGATCGCCGCGCGATTCATTTTCCCCGCCGTCTCACTCGAGGGGCGGCAGATGTGGCTGCTGCGCTCCAGCCCGCTCGACCTGCGGGCGCTGCTGTGGTCGAAGTACTGGGTGGGAACGATTCCGCTGCTCGTGCTGGCGCTGCTGCTCACCGGGCTGACGAACGTGCTGCTGGAGGTGGGCGCGTTCATGATGATCCTCAGCCTCGTCACCATCTGCGCGCTGACGCTGGCGATCGCGGCGCTGGCCCTGGGCTACGGGGCGCTCTACCCCCAGTTCGAGACGGAAAACGCCGCCCAGATCCCCACGTCGTTCGGGGGACTGGTGTTCATGATGACGACGATCGCCTTGCTGGCCGGCGTCATCGTGTCGTTGTACCAGGCGGTGCACGTCTACTTGCTGGCGGTCTATCAGCACGAGCCGGTGGTGATCGACAGCTGGATGCTGCTGTGGTTCGGGGTCGCAGCGGCGCTGTGTCTCGTGGCGACCCTGGTGCCGCTGCGTGTTGGACTGCGGCGGATGGAGCGGTTCGACTTTTAGAAGCGAGATTGTGGAGGACAGGGCAGGTTGGTGGAGGAGAGTGGAGGTTCCTTCACCAACCTCCACCGTCCTCCACCAGCCTCCACAACCTGCTTGTTACAGCTTGAAATTGACGCCGCCGCCGAATTCGACGCGGTCGTCGGTCCCGAAGACGATGTGAATCTGCAGGAACGGCCGCCAGTTCACGGCCTTGAAGTCCCAGCCGCCGACGATGGCGGGCCCGGCCTTCGTATCCGAGCCGAAGCCGCTGACGCTCACGTGCGTAATGTCCACACCGCCGCCGACGTACAGGCCGGGATTGGGCATGGCGAGCCTGGGCCAGTAGCGCGCTTCTCCGTTGATCGCCCACACGCTGACGCCGCTCCCCGGAAAGAAGATGTCGAACGACGGATAGAAATCCCACTGCGGGGCGAGCGGGATCGACACCTGGCCGCCAACGAAGAAATCGAGGTTATTGGTCGGGAACCCCGCCTGGGGTCCGATCATCGGTCCACTTTGCCCTGATGCCGTCGCGCGGCGCTGGGCCGACGCGGTCGACGCCGCCAGCAAGCTGACCAGCACGGCCAGGATCAGCCGTCGAGTCGTATGGCTCACGCTCAATCTCCTGGTGAAAAG
>DATFSB010000530.1:0-2856 GCA_035262825.1 Gemmatimonadales bacterium
CGTTCTGCGTCACCGTGGCCTGCGGCTCGATCTTCAAGACGGTGCCGTCGAAGGGCCGGTTGGGGAAGGCGTCGACGGTGATCGTGACCGGCATCCCCGGCTGGATCTTGCCGATGTCGGTCTCATCGACTAATCCCTGCACCTGCACGGTGTCGAGGTTGGCCATGCGGAACAGCACGGTGCCGCCGCTCACGTCGCGCGTCGGGCTCGAGATCACGGTGCCGAGGTCGACGTTCTTCTGAATGATCGTGCCGGCGAGCGCCGCGGTGACTCGCGTCTGGTCGTAGGCGATCCGGGCATCCGACAGGTTCGACTGCGCCGTCACGACGGCGGCCTGCGCCTGCGCGAAGGAGACCCGGGTGGTTTCCCACTCCTGCTGCGTCACGACCTGGGCCTTGAGCAGGGTGTCTTCGCGGGCCATCTGGGTCGTCGCGGTCTGCAGCTGCGCCCGGGCGACGGCCAGGCTCGCCTCCGCCTGGTCGAGCGCACTCTTGGGGAGCCGCGGATCGATCAGTGCCAGAATCTGCCCCGGCTTCACGTCGTCCCCGGTCTGCACGCGCATCGCCGTGATCGCGCCCGACGCCTGCGACTTGACGTCGATCGTGAGGATCGGCTGGATGGCGCCCGCCGCCGAGGCGGCGACGACGATGTCGCGCCGCTCGACCGGGACTTTCTCGAAGACCGGGGCCGGGGTGGCTTTCTTGCAGGCGGCGAGCCCGCCTGCCAACAGTGCCGCTCGTATCATGCGATTCACGGTGTCCGCTCCGTCATCTCATCCCGCTCGACGAGCCCGTCGCGCAGGTGGATCTGGCGGCGCGCATGCGCCGCGATGTCCGATTCGTGGGTGACGAGGACGATCGTCTGTCCCGCCGTCCACAGCTCCTCAAACAACTTCATGATCTCCTCGCCCGTCCCCGAATCGAGGTTGCCGGTCGGCTCGTCGGCGAGCAGGATCGACGGGGTGTTGACGAGCGCGCGGGCGATCGCCACCCGCTGCCGCTGGCCGCCGGACAGCTCGTTGGGCTTGTGATCCATACGGTCGCCCAGGCCGACTTGCTGCAGGGCGCGCTCCGCGTTGGCGCGCCGCGTCTTGCTGTCCAGGCCGGCGTAGATCAACGGCAGCTCGACGTTGTGCAGGGCGTCGGCGCGCGGCAGCAGGTTGAACGTCTGAAAGACGAACCCGATCTCCTTGTTGCGGATGTGGGCCAGGTCGTCGTCCGAGAGATCGCTGACTTTCTGGCCGTTCAACCAGTATTCGCCCCCCGACGGGGTATCGAGGCAGCCGATCAGGTTCATGAGGGTCGACTTCCCCGAGCCGGACGGCCCCATCACCGCCACGAATTCGTTGCGGCGGATCTGGATGTCCACGCCGCGCAGCGCCCGCACGACCTCACTCCCCATGTCGTAGTCGCGCGTGAGCCGGTGCGTGAGGATGACGATGTCGGGGAGCGGGGTGTCCCCCGTATGGAACTTCATCGGCGCGGCGGCGGTCACAGCGTCCGTCCCACCAGCGCCTCGAGTGCGGCGCGCGCGATGTTGTAGTTGAAACGGGCCACGACGAGGTTGGTGCGCGCCGAGGTCAGGCTGGCCTCAGACGTCAGCAGGTCGAGGATCGTTCCGGCGCCCACCCGGTAGCGCTCCTGCTGGACGCGGACGTCTTCCGACGCGGCATCGACGTTCGTGGCGGAAATCCCGATCTGCTCGTACGCGGTCTGCAGCGCGGCCACTAGCTGCACGAGTTGCTCGTTAACGGCACGCCGCGTGTCCGCGGCCATCGCGCTCGCGACGTCTCGGTTGACGCTCGCGGAAACGAGCTGCTGCTCCCTGGTAAACCCGTTGAAGATGGGGAGGCTGACGGAGAATCGCAGACTCCAGTTGTTCACGTAGCTGTTGGTGGTATTCCACGGCGCGTCAAACCCGGTGTAGCCGTTGGCATATCCGGCCGAGAACGTCGGGAAGTACTGCGCGCGCGCGACCGTTACAAGAGACTGGGCCGAGCGAAACTCGGCATCGGCCTGCTTGACGGCTGGTGCCTGGCCGGCCAGCTGTTTCAGTTCCGTTGTATCGGGCAAGGGTGCGAGGTTCGAGTCGGGAACGGCACGGACCGGCCGGTCCACGCCGATCTGCCGGCCCAGCGCTGCCTGTGCGATGGCGAGCGCAGTCTGCGCCTGGATCTCGGCGATATGGGAGTTGCCGAGCGCCACAACCGAGCGAAGTGAATCCGACCGGGTTGCGGATCCGGCGCGAAGCTTCTGAACGGCGATATCGAACTGCTGCTGTGCCTGGCGGGTGTTGGCCTGGGCGACGGCGGCCAGGTCCGCTGTCGACAACGTGGCGTAGTACGCCTGCTTCGTGGCCAGGGTGACCTGAAAGCGCTGGTTCTGGTATCCAGCGTCCGCAGCGGCAGCGCCCGCCGACGCGGCATTCGTGGATGCGAACCGAGCGAACCCGTCGAACAGGACGATATTCAGCGACACCCCCCCGGTATACGAGGTGCTCGCCGGTCCCGAGACGATCTGGTTGGTGGCGGAATTGAACCGGTTTCCCGATGCATGAGACGACCCCCCTGAAAGCGTGAGACTCGGGAGGAACGCGCCGAAGGCGGAACGCTGGCTCGCTCCGGCGTTTCGCTGGGCACCGCGGGCTTGAACCATGGCCGGCTGGACGTCGAGAGCCCGGCGGATCGCCTCGTCGAGAGTGACCTCGAGAGTGGTCGCGGCGGAGGAATCGGCCTGCTGTGCCCGGGCGGGCACCGCCCCAGCCCCGGCCGCCACTATAAGGAAAAGGAATCGACGCATCAGTTCGGACTCGAAGGCGATTTGTTAGAACGCTGATGCTCGAGCTCCTTCAAGAGTC
>DATFSB010000531.1:0-5617 GCA_035262825.1 Gemmatimonadales bacterium
CCTACTCGACCGTCACGCTCTTTGCCAGATTCCGCGGCCGGTCGACGTCGCAGCCCCGCAGGACGGCGATGTGGTAGGCCAGCAGCTGCAGCGGAATCACCGTCACGACGGGCGACAACAGCGGCGTGCACGGCGGCACATGCAGCTCCAACTCCGCCAGCCCGCCCAGGTCGCCTGAGCCTTCACTCGTCACCGCGAGGATGCGTCCCCCGCGTGCTTTCACTTCCTGCATGTTCGCCAGCACCTTCTGGTAGACCTGATCCTGCGGCGCGACGAATATCACGGGCATGTTTTCGTCGATCAGCGCGATCGGCCCGTGCTTCATCTCCGCCGCCGGGTATCCCTCGGCGTGGATGTAGCTGATCTCCTTGAGCTTCAACGCGCCTTCCAGGCCGACGGGGAAATTCACGCCGCGGCCGAGATACAGCGCGTTGTGCGTGTCGCCATAGCTCTTGGCGATCTCCGCAACGCCCGCCGACAGCTCGAGCGCCCGCTTGACGAGCTCGGGGAGATTGGACAGCTGCGTGGCGAACTCGCGTCCCTCGGCTTCGGAGAGCACGCCGCGCTGCCGTCCGAGATACAATCCCAGCAGCAGGAGCGACGTGATCTGCGACGTGAACGCCTTGGTCGACGCCACGCCGATTTCGGGGCCGGCGTGCAGGTAGATGCCGCCGTCCGACTCACGCGCGATCGTGCTGCCCACCACGTTCACGATCCCCACCACGCGGCACCCGGCCGCCCGGGCCGCGCGCATCGCTTCGAGAGTGTCGGCGGTCTCGCCCGATTGAGAGATCGCGATCGCCAGCGTCCCCGGTTGATGCAGGTGCGGGCGATAGCGGTATTCGGAGGCGTATTCGACGTCGACGGGAATGCGGGCCAGCTCTTCCAGCGCGTAGCGACCCACCAGCCCCGAATGCCAGGAGGTGCCGCACGCCACGATGAGAATGCGCTGAATCGCGGCGCAATCCTCGGGCGTCAGGTTCAGGCCGTTCAACCGCGCGGTCCCTTCGTCGAACAGCAGGCGGCCGCGCAACGTCGCCGTGACCGTCTCGGGTTGTTCGTAGATCTCCTTCAGCATGAAGTGGGGGTAGCCGCCCAGCTCGATGGCGGCGAGATCCCACTCGATGTCCGAGACGGCGCGCTCCTGGTCGTGTTGCTCGAGATCGAGCACGCGGTACCCCTCGGGCGTCACCACGGCGATGTCGCCGTCGTCGAGATAGACGACCTGGCGCGTGTGCTGCAGAATCGCCGACGCATCCGACGCGACGAAGAATTCCTTCTCGCCGATCCCGAGCAGCACCGGTGAGCCCTTGCGGGCCACCACGATCTTGCCGGGCTCGGCCGAGGAGATCACCGCGAGTCCGTAGGTCCCCTCGACGTGGGCCAGCGCCGCGATGACGCGATCCTCGAGGGCATCGCCGGGCGCTTCCTCGATGAGATGCGCCAGCGTCTCGGTATCGGTCTCGGTGCCGAACTCATGCCCGTCTTCCTGCAGCTTGGTGCGCAGAGCGTCGGCGTTCTCGATGATGCCGTTGTGGACCAGCGCGATGGCGCCGGTACAATCGGTGTGGGGATGGGCGTTGGTGCGGGTGGGCGCGCCGTGGGTGGCCCAGCGGGTGTGGGCGATGCCGCTCTGCCCGCGCACCGGCTCGGCGTCGAGCAGCTGGTGCAGTCGCGTCACGCGGCCGGCGAGCTTGCGCAGCACGACCCCGGTGCCGTTCTGCACCGCGACGCCCGCGGAATCGTAGCCGCGGTACTCCAGCCGGTGCAGCCCTTCGAGCAGAATCGGCGCCGCTTCACGCGTGCCGCTGTATCCGACAATGCCACACATCGCGTTCTAGGTCCTCCGAAACCCGTCGTGGCCAGCGTTCCGTGTCAACGAAACGGCCGATACTTCAAGTTTGGGGCCACGACAGGCTGGTACACCGCTGCGACTCAACCGGGACGGACGAGCTTCTTCTCGGCGTCTTCCTCGGCGACTTCGTAGCCGGCGAGGTAGTAAGCGTAGTAGCGGTAGGCGCCTCCGGCCTCGACGTCGTTCAGCACGGCGCCCAGCACTCGCACCGGCAGGCGGTCGAGCAGGTCGATCTTGGCCTGGGCGAGCTCGCGATCGGTGACGCCGGTGCGCATCACCAGCAACAGATTGCCGGTCAGCGTGCCGAGCACGTAGGGATCGACCCCGGCGGCCATCGGGGCGGAATCCACCAGGATGACGTCGAAGCGGGCGCGCAACGACGTGATGAGCTGCGCCATGGCGGGGGAGCTGAGCAGCTCGGGGCCGTTCGGCGTGCGCTGGCCGCATCCGATGAAGCTGAGCTGCGGGAAGTCAGTCTTCTGGATGATCTCTTCGCGTCCCGCATTGCCGCTCAGGTGATCGATCAAACCGGGCTTGCGCTTGGCGTTCAACACACGATGCAACAGGCCGCGGCGGATGTCGCCGTCGATCACGATGGTCCGGAGGCCGGCGTCGGCGAACGCGAGGCCGAGATTGGAGGTGATGAACGACTTGCCGTCGCTCGAGCCCGGGCTGGTGATCGTGAGCACCATCGGACCCGTGCCGTAGGCGTTCTGCACGCCCAGACGGATGGAGCGCAGCGCCTCGATGACCTGCGGCGCGTTGCGGCCGTTGCCGTTCTCGCGGCTCACCCGTGGCACGACGCCGAGGATGGTGAGCCCCATGTCCGTCGAGACCTGCTCGGGATAGCGGAACCGCGTGTCGGTCTTGTCGAGCAGCACCGCTCCGATGACTCCCGCTCCGAGACTGCCGAGGAAGGCGAGCGCGATCAGCACCGGCGCGAGACTGCCGACGGGGCGCTTCGGCTCGACCGCCGGGTCGAGAATCTTGACGTCCGGCAGCATGCCGGCATCGGCGATGTTGACCTGGTCGTAATTCGTCTGCAACAGCTGCAGCGACTGCGTCGCCGAGGTGACTTCGAAGTTCAGTCGGCCTTCTTGGATCGCCAGGGCCGGAATGCCCTGAATGACGTTCGCGCCGCTGGCCAGGCGGTGCTGCTGGTCGCTGATCTGCACGCCGAGCTGGGCGTTGAGGGCCTGGGCGATGGCCGGGATCGTGCGCTTCCTGAGGTCGTCGATCTCACTGATCAACCGCTTCACGGAGGGCTGTTCGTCGGTATAGCGGTAGCGCAGCGTCCGTAGATCCGCTTCGCGCGATGTCAGCTCCCGCAATGCGGCGATGAGCTCGGTAGAGCGCTGAACCGCCGGGACGTTTTCCAGCTCCTCGGCGTTGATCCCGGAATCCGTCTGCTGCAGCGCACGTTGAATGACCTTCTGGTCGGCCTGGAGCTGCTCCAGGTTGACCTGCTGATTGAAGAAGACATTCGTGGTGGGATCGCGCGGGTCTGGCATCCCGTTTTGCCCCTGCATCGCCAGCTGTGTGGCATAGCGGGTGCGGAACGCGGCCAGTGCCTGCTCGGCGACCGTCAGCTTGCCACGCGCGCGGTTGACTTGCTCGTTCAGGATCGACTTCAACTGCTGGACTTTGTCCTTTTTCATTTCCGCGGCTTGCGCGACGAACCGCTCGATGATCGCGTTGAGCGTCGACGCCGCGAATTCGGGGTCCTGATCCTTGAGATCGAGACGCATGAAGTTGCCGTCTTCGTCGGTGCGGACCGACAGCGACACGGCGAGAGACAGCGCCGTCTCATGCGGCGGAGCGACATTGAAGTTCACGACATGTCCCCTGGGCAACCCCTCCTTCGGCGGGCGCCACAACCAGCCTTGGTTCCGGCCGATCGAGTCGCCGACCAGGCCGGTTTCCGCCGTGTTGCCATCGGAGTCGATCAGCGTGTAATGCGTGCCTGCGCTGTCGACCTTCAGGGTGTACATGCCCGCGCGGAACCGCCCGACGCTGGGAATAGCGAAATTCTTTCCGAACAGGACGGAATCGCGGGCCTGCTCCCAGCCGAGATACAGACGGCGCTCGCGCACGACCGAATCCATCACGACGTCGGAGGTGAGGAGATCCGTCCATCCGGTCGAGATCGGCAGCGTGCTCGGATCGTTGAACCCGCCAGTCGGATGACTACCCGGTTGCACGACGTCGACCCAGATCGTCGCGCGCGCATCGTACATCGGCTTGAAGAGGAATTTTGAGAGGCCCCACCCCGCCGCGGTGCCGGCGACGACGACCCCCAGCACCAGCCACTTGAATCGCATGACCGATGTGAAGATCCGGCGCCAATCGGGACCGCCACCCGGCAGCTGCGCGTCGCCATACAGCATCGGCGCAGGAAGGCCCTGGCTGGCCTGCAGCGCCGTCGAATGCGGAACAGGCTGCGGGACCGGTGGCGGAACCGGCAATTCGTTCGGCATCGAGTCTAGACCTCAAGCGGAATGGCCAGAGACTCTGCGAAAGAATCCCTGCGCCAGGGGGAAAAGCGTCGAGCTTTAAACGCTAGGCTTCAACTGTTGCAAGGTCCAGACCGCCCCGTTACATCGCCCTTTTTTGCAGCAAGCGCTGATGCGTCGGTACCATTCCGGCCTTGCGAAACACCACAAAGCGTTGCAATTATGCAACACTTTGCCGCGTTCACGCAACGGCTTTGTTGCGGCTTGGCAACCATATATCGTGGCTGCACAACCATCTACAGCACACGGCGCTGACAGGCCCGATCCCTGCATTGCCCGCACCTGACAAGCGCGACGCAGCGGCGTCGCGACGATGGACTCTTGCCACGAGGGAACAGACGCCCGTGTCCGTGAACACCACAGACCCGACAATCGGTCGTGACGTCTCCAAGCTGGTCCAGGTCGATCCCCGGGCCCGCGCCAGCCTCAGCATTCTCGTCGTCGACGACGAGCGTGTGATGCGCGAGAGCTGCGCGTCGTATCTCGAGGCCGAAGGCTACAACGTCACGATCTGCTCGCGCGGCGATAAGGCGCTCGAAACGATCAAGCGCCGGGCGTTCGACATCGTCCTCGTCGATCTCTACATGAGCCAAGTCCCGGGAATGGAGCTGCTGCGCGCGGCGCTCGCGACGCACGCAGAGACGATCGTGATCGTGATGACCGGGAACCCGAGCGTCGACTCGAGCCTCGAAGCGTTGCGCACGGGAGCCTGGGACTATCTGCCCAAACCGTTCTCCGCCACGCACTTACAGATCCTGATCGGACGCGCCGCGCATGCCGTCATGGTGGCGCGCGAATCCCAGAAAATGCAGGCGCAGCTCGAGAAGACCGACGGCGAGACCGAGAAGTTCAACGTCCTGGGCAGCGCCCCCGCATTCCGCAAAATCATCGCGCTCGCCCGCAAAGTGGCGGCCACCGATGCCTCGGTGTTCATCACCGGCGAAAGCGGCTCGGGCAAAGAGCTGATCGCCCAATTCATCCACCACTACAGCCGCCGCTCCAGTCGGCCGCTCGTCGCAATCAACTGCGCGGCACTGCCCGAGGCGCTCCTCGAATCGGAGATGTTCGGGCACGTGAAAGGCGCGTTCACCGGCGCGGTGCGCGATAAACCCGGCCTGCTCGAGACCGCCAACGGCGGCACGATGTTCCTCGACGAGCTGATCGAAATGCCGAAGCCGATCCAGGCGAAGCTGCTGCGCGTGATTCAGGACGGCGTGGTGCGGCGCGTCGGCAGCGAAACGACCGACGC
>DATFSB010000532.1:0-10174 GCA_035262825.1 Gemmatimonadales bacterium
CCCTCGGGCGAGCGCACCCGCGGCGGGCCCTGCGACCAGTCGACGAACCATGGCGCCGACAGTGCGGTCGCCTACAACGATCCGCAGTCGGTGTTCAATGGCGCCCATCGCGTCGTGGACATCAACTCCACGATCATCCGCAACGCCAACGGCCCGCGCGTGTGGTACACCGACCCGTTCGGCGATCACGCAAGCCCGACGCCGTTCCCGGGCTCGATCCGCCAGGTCATCGCGCAGATCGACAACAGTCTCGACGCCATCAACCCGTCCGGCCCCGGCATCGGCTCGAGCCGGCCGTACGATGGACAGGGAGTGCATTCGCCCAACTGACCCAATTGCGGATTGCGGATTTCGGATTGCGTATTTTGTAGCTCCGGCTCCGATTTCCCCCTTACACTCCGCAATCCGCAATCGCAAATCCGCAGTCTTCCGCACCTAACTTGACCACCCAGCACCGTGTCTCTACGTTTCGCATCGCGCCCTGGTGGTGAAACTGGTAGACACGCTGTCTTGAGGGGGCAGTGCCGCAAGGCGTCCCGGTTCGAATCCGGGCCAGGGCATGTGCAGGCTAGACGTACAGACGCACCGACGCACAGGGAAAACCGTGAAGAGGGAGCAGGAGCCAGGTAGGCGTTTACCTGGTTTTTTTGTTCTCTGTTCACCCCTGTGCGTCCATGCGTCTAGCATTTGCATGTCCTTTGTTTGCGTCCCATTGACATGTATCAACCAATCTTGATATATTTATCCCATGCCTGCGACCGCTCTCCCCAAGCTCAATTATGCATCCAGCTGGTTCCACGCCCTGTCGGACCCCACGCGCCTCGAGATCGTCGTGTTGCTGTCGCACGGCGAGCGCTGCGTGTGCGAGCTGCAGGATGCCCTGGCGGCGGCACAGTCGCGGCTCTCGTTCCACCTCGGCGTGCTGAAGGACGCCGGTGTCGTGACCGACCGGCGGGAGGGGCGGTGGATCTATTACGCGCTCAATCGTGATGCGCTGGACGGCATTGCCGAATTCGCCCGCGCGGTGCAGCCGGGGAAACATGCCGGCAGCTGCCGCGCGGCGTGCTGCGCATAGTTTTTTGTTCGGCGATACATCTACAAAACTTGATAGACAGGGACGAGGCATCCATGGACGACGTCACAGAGCTGGTGCGGGCGAGATACGGCGCGGCGGCGCTGCGCGTATTGCAGGACAAGGAGCAGGCGACGTGCGGTGCGGCCGCGTCCGGGTGCTGCGACCCCGTCTCCGCCAACGCTACCAGGCAGCCGAAACCGAATGGCTGCCCAAAGAGGCGCTGCAGGCGTCGCTCGGCTGCGGCAATCCCACGGCGCTCGCCGATCTGCGGCCCGGTGACGTCGTGCTCGACCTCGGCTCCGGGGGCGGCATCGATGTGCTGCTGTCGGCGCGGCGTGTGGCGCCCGGCGGGAAAGCGTATGGGCTCGACATGACCGACGAGATGCTCGAGTTGGCCCGCGAAAACCAGCGCACGGCCGGCGTGACGAACGTCGAGTTTCTGAAAGGGACCATCGAGCAGGTCCCGCTTCCCGATGCGTCGGTCGACGTGATCATCTCGAACTGCGTGATCAACCTGTCGGCGGACAAGCCGGCAGTGTTGCGTGAAGCGTTCCGCGTGCTCAAACCCGGCGGCCGGTTCGCGGTCTCGGACGTGGTGGTGTGCGGCGAGATCCCGGAGCGGGTACGCCGCAGCATGGAGCTGTGGGTCGGGTGCATCGCCGGGGCGCTCGAGGAGCAGGAGTTTCGCCGGCTGCTCCTGACGACCGGGTTCAGCGACGTCGACATCGAGGCGACGCGCGTCTACGAGTTCGCGGAGGCGCGGGAGATACTGGCTGGTGCGGGACTAGACGCGGATGTGGTCGCGCGAGACGTGTGCGGTCGGATAAAAGGGGCGTTCGTGAGGGCGAGAAAACCGCAAGCGAGAACCGGCACTACTAGACGCATAGGCGCACAGGGGAAAACAGTGAACACGTAAAGCAGGTATGCCTACCCGTTTTCTCGCTTCTGTTCTCCCCGGTCCGTCTGTGCGTCTAGAATCGCCTGTTCCAGCCTTTCAGTAGTCGTAGATATGATCCACTACCAGCCGTCCCCTCGTCTTTTCTGCCAACACATCGAGCAGATCCCTGGCGTTCACGGCCAGCAGCACGCGCATCCATGTCGGATCGGTCGGAACGGCGTACGCGGTGACGACGGTCGCGCGGGGCGGCGCGCGCCACTCGCGTGGCGCCGTGCCGGTGATCGTGACGACGTCGTTGCCGGAGACCTCGGCGACCCGCACGCGGGATGCGGCCTGCGACAGCCCGAGCAGCGCGTCGCGGAACGCGGCGTAGCGCGGCACCCGGAGCAGGGCGTAACGGCGGTCCAGCCAGGCGACGCGCCGCAGCTGCACCGGCGCGGTGTCAGCGGCAAGGGAGTCGCTCCACCCCGCGACCACGATGTCGCGCTGCAGCTCATCCGGCGTATACGCCGCCCCGGTGCCGAGTCCGATCAGCGTCGCATACACCGCTTTGAAACCGTATTCGGTGGACAACCAGAGACGGCGCTCCCACTTTCGCAGCATGCCCGGTCCGAAGAGGGGAACATCGGTCCACAGGTGCACCAGCGCGTGCGCGAACGAGAACTCGTACCAGCCCTTCTCGTTGATGAGCTGGGCATACTCGGTGGCGACCTTCGCGGCGTAGCGGTCCTCAGCCGTGCCGTCGATCGGAGCGTTGGCTTCCGCGAGACGCCCCACCGTCGTCTCGTAGAGGCCTTTCAGTCCGTACTCGATCGCCGTCGATATGCCGATCACGCCGAGCATCACGTGCGTGCCGAAGCCCGCAGGCGAGCGGTCGCGGCTGGCGCGCCAGGTCGCATAGTAGCTGCGCCAGAACGTCCCCACCGACGTGACGTAGGGGAAGTCACTCGGCGGCCTGCCGGCCGACAGCCAGCGCGCGTACGCCTCGCTGGTGTAGACGAGATCCCACTCCGGGTGCGTGAGGAACTCCGCGCCCTCCTCGCGCTCATAACCCGGGATCGTATCGAGCGCGATGCGCACTTCGCCGGGGAGCACCGCCGGCATGCGGGCGGCCGACACATCGGGCACGCGCCCGTCCGGACCTGGCTCGTAGATGTCCCACAGCGTATTGGTGAACTTGTTAGTGGGATCGACCTGCCGCTTCAACGCGAACAGCACGGCCGATCCCGGATACGCACGGGCGAACTGATCGCGCGTCGCCACCGGTTGATAGGGCAGATAGTAGCGGCCGCCGCTCTGTATCACGGCCTCGATCAGCTCACGGGTCCAGCGACCGACTTCGGCGCGCGCGGCGCCATCGGTCCGCTGTTTGTAATACAGCACGAACGCGAAGACCTCCGTCGGAGCCCAGGCGAGGTCCGTCCCCGGATCGGCGTTCGCGTGGCGGATCGAGACGTTGACGGCGTTGACGTGGTGGCGGCGCAGGATCTCTCGCATACGCGGCACGAAGACGGGCAGGCTGTCGGAGGGGACGAAGTACTCTTGCAGCACGTAGGTAGAGCGGGCCCGCGACGCGGGCTCCAGCTCGCTGACGTCGTAGCTCGCCTCGTAGTTGCGCCAGGTCACCGGGTGACCCCGGAACATCAACGGATCGATGATGTGCTGCCGGATCCATTTGCCGATCGTCCCGCTCGTGATCACGCGATAGACGAGGCGGTGCCCCCACGACGCCTGGTCGGCCGGCTGCATCCGCTCGGGGACGGTGACGGGCAGATCGGTGCGGATGTAGGAAACTGCGTGGGTGGTCTCGTAAGCCGGCGGATAGATGTCCGAATTATGGAAAATGACGTTGCTGTCGGGCTGGATGCGGCGACGGAAGTAGGCGAGGTAATCGGCGACGGCGAGGGTGGTATCGACGCGCTGCACGCGCACGTCGCTCGCGAGATCGAGGGTCACGTCGGCGATGACGCCGAGCGCGCCATAGCCGCCGATCGCTCCGTAGAACAGCTCCGGGTGCTCGGTGGGACTGGCCCGCACCACGCGCCCGTCGGCCAGCACGAGGGTGATGGCGCGCACCGAGCGGGCCACCGGCCCCTGGCCGATGTAGCGACCGTGAGCGTTCACCGAGAGCGCGCCGCCGACGGTGAAGGTGTTGTAGGTCTGCATGATCTTGACCGACAATCCGGCGGGATCGATCGCCTGCTGCACCTCGCGCCAGCGCGTGCCGGAATGCACGGTGATGATGCGCGCCGCGGTGTCGAGGGCGACCACGCCGTGGAAGTTCCGCAGGTCGATCTGCAGGCCGTCGGGAGTGGCCGTCTGGCCGCCCATGCTGTAGCGTCCCCCTCCAATGGAGATGGGGCCGGGGGACGAGGCCACGAGCGACGCGATCTCACGGACGGTGCGGGGTGTGGCGACGCGGTCCATCGTGACGGGATAGAGACCGGTCACCTCGGTGACGCGGGAGCTCGAGTCGGGAAGCGCGATCACCGCCACGGCGGGGGCGCGACAGAAGCCGACGACGCTGACGACGACGCCGAACAGCAGCAGCGCGCCCAGGCCCCGGCCGATGACGCGGAGCCAGCGCCGCAGCTTCCCTGGCGGAGCAGCGACTTTCTTCCGGGAGCGGAACCATGCCATCGGATCGCGCCTTACGCTGGAGTGCGTTCGCCTTCGGCCTGTTCTTCGCGTTGGTCGTGGCGCTCGGCTACATCCCGTCGTTCAACGCCGGGGAGGGCCACGTCGCCATGGCGGCGAACGGGGAGCACCAGATGTTCGGCCTCTACATGATCGGGACCGCGGACGACGTCACGCACGGCCTCACCGCGGTGCTGTTCCTCGCCGCGGCGCTGACGTCGGCGCGCGCCAGCCGCATCGCCCTGCTCGTCTTCGGCTGCTACTACGCCGTCGATGCCGCGATCTATCTGGTGACCGGTGTGATCCAGCAGCGCTCCGTGGTCTCGAACGTGTTGTTGAATCTGCCCCACGTCATCATCTCCGGCATCATGCTGACACTGGCGTTGCGCGGCAGGAGAGCGCTGCTCGCTGCCTAGGGCTCAAGAGAAGGCGCGGTTCATGTCGCCGGAGACCTGGACTGCCTTGGCCAGCGCACCGAACGTCCCCTGAGCGGCGATCTCTTGCGCCGCGGTGAGAAACCCCGCCCAGGCCGCGCGCGCCAGCGCGCCGCCGGTCGAGATGCGGCGCACGCCGAGCTCCGCCAGCTTCGGCACCGTCGTCCAGTCGCCTCCCACGAGGACGTTGACCGGCTTCGGCGCTACGGCGCGGACCACGGCGGTGATGTCGGCGACGCTCTTGATCCCCGGGGCGAAGAGGCAGTCGGCGCCGGCCGCGGCGTAGGCCGTGAGCCGGCGGATCGTCTCGGCGAGGTCAGGGCGTCCCGCGACGAACCCTTCGGAGCGCCCCGTGAGGAGCACGCCCGTCCCCGATGCGTCGATCGCCCGGCGCGCCGCGCGGATGCGCTCGACGGCGAGGTCGAACGGGTAGAGCGGATTGGCGGCGTCTCCCGTCGAATCTTCGATCGACAACCCGTCGATCCCCGTCCGTGCCGCGGCGGTGACGTGCTCGGCCACCAGCGCCGGCTCGTCGGCGAAGCCATGCTCGAAATCGGCCGAGACGGGGATGTCGACGACCTCCGCGACCGCCACGAGATGCGCCAGGACCTGGTTCAACGTCACGCCGTTGTCGGGGCGCCCCACAGACCAGGCGAAGCCGGAGCTGGTCGTGGCGAGGGCCTTGAAGCCGAGCTGGGCGAGCAGCCGCGCGCTGCCCCGGTCCCAGGGATTGGGGATGACGAAACAGCCGGACTGGTGCAACAAATGAAAGGAGCGGGTGCGGTCAGTTGCGGACATGATGGATTCTAGTATGCCGGCCGCCCGGGCGCCCAGGCAGACGCCGAGCCGCCGAGATGCCTAGAGAGGCGCTTAGCCGCCGAGCCGCCGGGTGGACGCCCAGGAATCGAGGTGTGAGGATTATCCTGTCCCCTGTCCCCTCGACGTCCACTCGGCGGCTCGGCGGCTCGGCGTCTCCCTAACGTCTCGTCGTCTCCCACCTGACTTGCCAATGACAGTCACATCTTGACAGTCAAGATGAGAGTCCTCTAAAATGGGTTCTATGGACGAGATCAACACTGACGTCATCCAGGGTACCCTGGACATGCTGATCCTGAAGACTCTGAGCCTGCAGCCGCTGCACGGCTTCGGCATCGCGCGCCGCATCGAGCAGGTGTCGCGCGGTGTCTTCAAGGTCAATCCCGGCTCGCTGCTCACGGCGCTGCAGCGGCTCGAGCGCGCCGGCTGGCTCGACGCCGAATGGCGCCAGACCGAGAACTCGCGCCGCGCCAAGTTCTATTCGCTCACGCGCACCGGCCGCAAGCAGCTCGACATCGAGGCGGCGGACTGGACGCGGCGGGTGAGCGCGGTCGCGCGTCTGCTCAAAGCCGAGGGATGAGATGGTCTGGCGCCAGCTGACCCGGGGGCTGCGCGGCGTGTTCCAGCGGCGCGCGGCCGACCAGGACGCCGCCGACGAAGTCGCGCATTACCTCGAGCAGGCGGCCGCGGCGCACCGCGCCCGCGGGCTGTCCCCGGCCGAGGCGGTGCGGGCAGCGCGGCTCGAGCTGGGAAACGCCACCGGCGTCCGCGAGCAGATGCGCGAGGCTGGGTGGGAGAGCGCGTTCGATGACGGCGTCGCCGATTTGCGCTACGCCGTCCGCCGGTTGCGGTCAGCTCCCGGGTTCACTGCCGTCACCGTGCTCACCCTGGCGCTCGCGATCGGTACCACGACCGCGATTTTCAGTGCCGTCAACCCGATTCTCTTCGAGCCGCTCCCGTACCCGCACGCCGGGCGCCTGCTCGTCATCGACGATCGCAGCCAGGACGGCACCGCACTGGACGTGACGTTCGGTACGTTTCGCGAGCTGACGCAGCGCAGTCGCTCCTTTGATGCGCTCGCCGTCCTGAAGAGCTGGGAGCCGACGAACACCGGGACGGACGCGCCCGAGCGTTTGAACGGCCAGCAGGTGAGCGCTCAGTATTTTCGAGTGCTGGGAGTGCCGCTCGTCCTCGGACGGGACTTCGATCCCGCCGACGACCGGCCGGGCGGCGCACGAACGGTGATCGTCAGTGATGCGCTGTTCCGGCGCCGGCTGGGGGCGGACTCGGGGCTGATCGGCCGGAGTATCACGCTCGACGGATCCCCATTCACAGTCATCGGCGTGATGCCGCACGGGTTCGAAAACGTGTCCGCCCCGTCGGCCGAGGTATGGACGCTACTGCAGTATGACCCCGCGCCCCCGAGCTTTGACGCTCGCGAATGGGGCCACCACTTGCGCATGGTCGCGCGCTTGCGGTCGGGTGTGAGCGTCGACGCGGCGCGCCGCGATCTCGCGGGAGTCGCGCGCACGTCGTCTGCGGAGTTCATCCGGCCGCCCTGGGCATCACTCAAGTCCGGCCTCCTGCTGACGCGGCTCCAGGACCGACTGACGGAAACCGTCCGCCCCGCGCTCCTGAGCGTGCTCGGCGCGGTGCTGCTGCTGTTGCTCATCGCTTGCTGCAACGTGATCAACTTGCTGCTCGCGCGCGGCGCCGAGCGGGAGGGCGAGTTTGCCATCCGGGCGGCACTGGGAGCGGCGCGGCCACGCCTCATGCGCCAGCTGCTCACCGAGAGCGTGCTGCTGGCGCTCGTGGGCGGCGCCTGCGGCATCGCCGTCGCGGCGTTCGGGATTCGGATCCTCGTCGCCCTCGGTCCGGCGGACCTCCCGCGGATGGTTGCGATCCGACTCGACACGCGCGCCTACGTCTTCGCGCTCTTCATCACGACCGTGATCGGGCTCGGCGTGGGGCTTGTGCCAGCGCTGCACGCGTCACGGGGCGATCTCCATGCCGGACTGCAGCAGGCGTCGCGCCGCTCGGCAGGTCGTCATCGCACGCGGCGGACTCTGGTGATCCTCGAGGTGTCGCTGGCACTGGTGTTGCTCGTCGGCGCGGGACTGCTGGTGCACTCATTGAACCGCGTGCTGGCGCTCCCGCCGGGCTTCGACCCGGCGCAGGTGCTCACGATGCAAGTGCAGGTCGCCGGGCCCCGCTTCGGCCCGGACAGCGTCACCCACCGCCACTACGCGCAGGCGCTCGAGGCCGTGCGCCGGGTACCCGGGGTGGCGGATGCGGCGTTCACGAGCCAGCTGCCGCTGTCCGGCGAGCTCCCGGATGCCTATGGCGTGGCGCTGGAGACGAACGGCGGCGATCCGCAACACGGTGATCCGGCACTCCGCTATGCGGTGACCGGGGAGTACTTCGACGCGTTGCGGATCCCACTGGTGCGTGGGCGGTATCTCGACGCCCGGGACGCCGCGGGTTCGGCCCGTTCGGCCGTCATCAGCCTCTCCTACGCCCGACGCGTGCTGTCCGGCGCCGATCCGATCGGGCGGCGCGTACGCTTCGGTTCCGACACGAGCTGGCTGACGATCGTCGGTGTCGTGGGTGACGTGAAGCAGTCGTCCTTGTTCAGTTCGGACGATGCTGTCTACGTCGCTGCCCCGCAGTGGGTGTGGGCCGACCACGCGCGCTGGCTCGTGGTCCGAGGGTTGGGCGCGGTGACGGCCCTCGCCCCCGCCCTGAAGCAGGCGATCTGGTCGGTGGACAAGGACCAGCCGATCGTGCGCGTCGGAACGATGACCACCTGGGTGGCCGCGTCGACCGCAGTGCGGCGCTTCACGATGATCGTATTCGAAGCGTTTGCGCTCGTCGCGCTCGTGCTCGCGGCGACGGGGATCTACGGCATCCTTGCCGGCGGCGTGACGGAGCGCCGGCGGGAAATCGGCGTGCGGACCGCTCTCGGCGCCTCGCGTCGCGAGATTCTCTCGCTCGTCGTGCGTCAGGGCATGGGCCTCACCGGGTTCGGGATGGTGATTGGTCTTGGCAGCGCCGCCCTGGCGAGCCGGGCTCTCGTGACGTTGCTGTTCGGGGTGTCGACGCTCGATCCGGTTACCTACGCCGGCGTCATCGTGTTGCTGCTGGCGGTGGCCCTGCTCGCGTGCGGAGTCCCGGCGTGGCGAGCGGCGCGGATCGATCCTGCTCAGACGCTCAGGACAGAGTAGTCAGACGCTGCGCCACGTTATTCGCGGCTGAGAGCCGCGACTCGGCTGCTGTCGCCGAGGGCGACTGCATCGCCGTGGTCACTCTCAGTGACAGAAAGCCGAGCCGCGCCTCTCAGGCGCGCATTAAAAGGGCCGCCCGCTCCAACAACAGTTTCCGTTCGCGTGCATTGCGCGTGAGCTGCGCAGCGCGCTCGAGCTCCGCCCGCGCTTCGTCGCGACGTCCGAGCTTCGCCAGAAAATCGGCACGCACCGCCGGCAACAGGTAGTACTCCTGCATCGCCGGGTCTTCGCGTAACGGATCGACGATCTCGAGTCCCGCGGCGGGGCCGAAGGCCATCGCGTAAGCGACGCCGCGGTTCAACTCGACTACGGGTGATGGCGTGAGCTGCGCCAGGGCGTCGTACAACGCGGTGATCCGCGTCCAGTCGGTCTCCTCTGGTGTGCGCGCCCGCGCGTGGCAGGCGGCGATCGCGGCCTGCACAGTGTAGGGACCGTACGCCCCCCCGAGGGCTTCGGCGCGCTGCAACGCTTTCAATCCGCGGCCGATCAGCAGCTGGTCCCAGCGCGAGCGATCCTGGTCGAGCAGCAGGATCGGCTCGCCCGTCGGCCCGAGGCGCGCGCGCAGGCGCGAGCTCTGGATCTCGAGCAGCGCGGCGAGGCCGTGGGCTTCGGGCTCCTGTGGAACGAGCTCGGCGAGCACGCGCGCGAGCCGCACGGCGTCTTCACACAACGCCGGGCGCGCCCAGTCGCCCCCCGCCGTGGCCGAATACCCTTCGTTGAAGACGAGGTAGATCACCTCGAGCACCGATGCGAGGCGCGACGCGCGCTCCGCCCCGTGCGGCACCTCGAAGGGGACGTGGGCTTCGCGCAGCGTCCGCTTGGCCCGGACGATCCGCTGGGCGATGGTCGACTCGGGGGCAAAAAAGGCGCGCGCGATCTCGTCGGTCGTGAGCCCGCCGAGCAGGCGCAGGGTGAGGGCGACCCGGGCTTCGGGGGAGAGCACCGGGTGGCAGGTGGTGAAGATGAGGCGCAGGATCTCGTCGCCGAAGTCGTCGTCGAGACGGTCGAGATCGGGCGCCGTGCCCTCCTG
>DATFSB010000533.1:0-6100 GCA_035262825.1 Gemmatimonadales bacterium
CGTGCGTCATCATGACGCAGGTCCGCCCCGCCATCAGCCGGTCCAGCGCCTCGCGAACCTTCGCTTCGCTCTCGACGTCGAGCCCGGTCATCGGCTCGTCCAGGATCAGGATCGGGGCGTCGCGGATCAGCGCCCGCGCGATCGCGATGCGCTGCTGCTGGCCGCCCGACAACGTCGAGCCGCGCTCGCCGATCACCGTATCGTAGCCGTTGGGCAGCTCGCGGATGAACTCGTCGGCATTGGCCGCCCGCGCCGCCGCTTCGATCTCCTGCTCGCTCGCCGCCGCGTTGCCGTAGGCGATGTTCTCCCGCACGGACGAGCCGAACAGGACGGCGTCCTGCAGCACGATGCCGATCTGGCGCCGCAGCGAGTCGCGCGTGTAGTGCTGCACGTCGACCCCGTCGATCAGCACACTGCCGCGCCGCGGCTCGTACAACCGCAGGATCAGGTTGCCGATGGTGGACTTGCCGGAGCCAGACGACCCGACCAGGGCGACGCGCTGTCCCGGCGCCACCCGGAACGACATCTCCTGCAGCACGTCCTCGCCCTCCCCGTAGGCGAAGAACACTTCCTTGAACTCGATCTCGCCTTTGAAGCGCGGCGCGGTGACGGCGTCGGCGCGATCCCGGATCTGCGGCTCGATGTCCAGCACCTCCGACAACCGGTCCGCGCTGGCCATGGCCTTGGAGAAATCGGTCGACAGCTTTGCCAGGCCGCGCAGCGGTTTGTAGAAGTTGTTGAGATAGGCGACGACCAGGACCAGCACCCCCGGCAGCATCTTGGCGTCCTGGACCTGCAGCGCGCCGTACAGCACCGCCGCGGCGACGCCCGCGGACGTGATGATTTCCGACGAGCGGGACGCGGCCGCCGACAACCGGGAGACGCGGATGCTCTCCTGCAGCGACACCGAGGTCGTGGCGTCGAAGCGCTCCGCCTCGTGTGCCTCCCGGCCGAACGCCTGCACCAGCGGGATCGCCGCCAGCACTTCGACCATGCGCGCGGCGACCTTGCCGTCCTGCTGCTTCTGCTTCTTGGAGGAGATCTTGCTCTTGCGGTAGAGATGGAAGAGGCTGAACGACAGGAACGGCATCGTCGCGAGCGCGATGAGCGCCAGCTGCCAGCTGATGAAGACGAGGATGATGAACATGCCGATCACCGTGAGGACCTGCGAGCAGAACTTCAGCAGGTCGTCCGAGACCATGTCCTTCAGCGTGTCTGTGTCCGACTGAATCCGGTTCAACAGATCGCCGGAGCGCGCACTGGTGTGAAACGAGAGCGGCAGCCGTTGCAGGTGCACGAACAGCTCGCGCCGCAGCGCGTACACCGTCCGGTAGCTGATGGAGGAGGTGACGAATTTCTGGAAGTAGGAGAATATGGCATCCAGCACCGCGATCGCCACGAGGGCGAGGGACGCGAGGATCAGGAACCGCGAGCCGGCGGCGTCGAGCAGCGGCTGCAAGAACCACAGCGAGTCCGGCAGCGGCTTTTCCAGCAGGCCGTTGTCGAGAATCAGCTTCAGCGGCCAGGGCTGGATCAGCTCCATGACGGCCGTGCCGAGGGTGCAGACGGCCGCCACCATGAGGCTCCACTTGACCCGCCCCAGCTGGTAGCCGAAAAAGGTCCGCAGCCGCCGTCGCCGATCGCGTCGCACCGCGCGCTGGCTGATGGAGGTGGGTTTGTCCCGCGCCAGCGGGTCGGCGAGTCGCTCGGCGGCCCGCGCCTCGCTCAACGACACGAGCCGCGACAGCCCGCCGAGGGTACGGGATGGCAGCTGCGTCATCAACCGCAGCGCCTCGCAGCGACGCTCCTCGATGGCCTCCGGATCGGAATGGCGCGTCGTATCGAACGCGAGAAAATGGATCTTCCGCAGCAGGGCGCACAGCTCGTACCAGGCGATGCGCCGCGCCAGGCCCGGGTCGGGCGGCATGGCGCCCTCGTAGGCGGAGAGCAACCCCACCCGCACCGCGGCGAAATCGGGAATCTTCCCGGGTTTGCGCAGGGCCAGCCGGCGCAGCTGCGCCAGCAGCGTGCCCAAATCCAGTGCGGGGTCGCCGCGCGTGCAGTTGTCGAAGTCCACCAGCACGATGCGACCTTCGTTCCAGCGCATCTGCGCGGGTCCGAGATCGCCGTGCAGGAAGCGCGGCGCAGCGGGCGTCGCCGGTAGCTGGTTCTCCAGCGTCACCAGCGTGTGCCGCAGCGCGAGCGCCTGGTTGGGGAAGCGGATCGTGAGCTCGGCGACCTTGCGCCGCAGCCGCCGCACGACGTCGGCGGCCAGGGTCGTCGTGTCGGTCGTCACCTCGCTGCGATGCAGCGTCGCGAGGGCGCGCCCGATCGCCGACGGCACCGCGCCATCGTGCTTGCCGAGGGCCGCGATCACCGACTCGCCGGGCTCGAACGTCTGCAACAGCATGCGGTGCGACGGCTCATAGGCGAGGATGCGCGGCACGATGAGCCCGTCGCCCCGGATGTGGTCGGCGTCGCCGAGCCCCTTCAGAACCCCCGCGATGGTCCGCGTGTCGTCGTCGCGATCGTAGAACTTCCCCACCCACACGTGATGCAGCACCCGGGGGCTGTCCTGCACGCGCCCCTGCACGTCGTAGCGCACGACGTGATGGCGCCCGCGCTTGGTGAGCGGATCGGCGGACCAGCTCTGCAACACGGCCGCCGGCCCGTGGAGATCGCGCAACGCAGCGGCCAGGAAGACCGGCTCGTCACCGGGCTGCAGCAGCGGAGGGACCGTTCGGGAAGTGGCCATCGATCTCCTCTAGGCGTGCGCGCCGACGGCGCGCGCCACCGGGGGTCGGGTCTTCCCCAGCAGCTGGCTGAGCAGCTCGGGAATCCGCGTCAGGCCGTCGAAATCGATACGGCGGCGGCTCTGGGGCGCGGGCCCGAGATCCCGCGCCAGCCAGTCGCTCAGCGCCGCCGTGGTGAGCCGGCGCGGATCGAGCACGTCGATCAGACCGAGCTCCTGCATCCGCTTGGCCCGGATCCATTGCTCGTGCTCCGGCGCCTCCCGCACGCGCGGCACGATCAGGGCATGCTTCTCGAACGAGAGCACCTCGCAGAGCGTGTGATAGCCCCCCATCGCCACTATCCGCTCCGCCTGCTGGATCAGCGGGGCCGGGTCCGGCACGCGCTCCAGCAGCGCGACGCGCGGCCGGCGTCGCGCGCGCCGACGTAGCCGCCGCAACGTCGCTTCCTCGATGGTCGTCCCGGTCACGACGAGCCCTGAGCTGTCGGGGGGCAGGTCGGCCTCGAGGAACGCTTCGGCCAACACCTCGGCGTCGTGGCCGCGGCCGACGACGCACAAGGCGACCCGGCTTGGCGGGGAGGCGGACGCGGCGCGGTGGTCCGTGGTGAGGGCCAGGCGGGCCCGCTCGTCGATGTATCCCGTGTAGTGCACGGGAACCGTGACGCGCGGAAATCCGCCGCTCTTGTGGAACGGGTCGTAGACGGCGGGATCGCCGTACACCCAGACGGCGTCGAAGTACTCGCGGATCGCGGCCGCTGTGGCGCGGTCGGGCCAGGCGTGCGGGGCGTCCCCGCTCGTGACGGGGGGGACGTCGCGCACGCCGAGCACACAGCACGTATGGCCCCGCTTGCGCAGCCGTTGCAGTGGCCGGCGCAGCTCGTTGTCCGTGCCCAAGGGCAGGTGGTCGACGATGATGGCGTCCGGCTCGAAGCTCGTGAACGCGCTCTCGATGACGGCGGTCCGCAGCGCGCTCAAGTCACGATCTGAGATGTCGAGGAACCGTGGACGCCGGTCCCCGCCTTCCACCGGACGGTGCGCCGGCAACGTCACGCAGTCCACGCCCGTCAGCATCGGCAGGGCGCCGATCTGCCGCGCCTCGGCGATCATGACGATCACCGGTCGCAAGGTCGAGCGCAGCGCGTGCGCGATCGCCGCGTTACGGCGAATGTGCCCGAGGCCGATCAGCCCCGGCGAGTAGATCGCGACGCGAGGTTGAGCTGCCCGATCTTTCGATTGGTATGCGGCGGCCAGGCGTTTGTCGCCCATCGGTGACGCTGCGTGACCGCTTTTGTAGCGACGGGCGGTCCACGAGCTCTCCCTCCGGCGACTCCGTTACGCAGCGCTTGTGCCGCCGCTCACACGTTTCGCGCTCCGTGCGGCGGCTTGCCGCGATCACATCCGCACCACTATACGTCCCAGCGCGCAGCGGCCCCCGCCCCAAGTTGCAGCATGACACGCACCCATCATCCAAATCATGACCGCCGGGACCACGGATTCATCGGGGTTTCGCCACGACCGCGGGTCGACCGATGGGCATGCGAGTTGCCAAGTCACGACTGAGTGACGAAACCGTCACTGACGGTGTGAACCGACGCGGGGGGCCCGAATGACACCTGACTGGAGCCGTCGGCTCTCGAGACTATTGTGGACACCGGGTCCGTGGCTCGGGTTGCTCGCGTTGCTGTCCGCGGCACCGGCCGCGGCCCAGCAGCGTGACTCGAGCGACGCGATCGCCGCCCCGGCCGACAGCGGACCGCTGCGGGTGACCCTGGACCAGGCGATCCATGCGGCGCTCGACGTGCAGCCGGTGATGATTCGGGCGCGCGGCGACCGCCGCACCGCCGGGGCTGCGGGACGCACCGCCTTCGGCGCGTTCCTCCCGACGGTGACCACGAGCGCGTCGCGGAACCAGTCGTCGGCGAACCGGTTCAACCAGGCCACCAACCAGATCGTGTCGGGCGGGTCGAGCACCAAGAGCTACACGGGAGGCGTCACCTTGAGCCTCGACGTGTTCGACGGCATGAAGCGGTTCGCCGCGATGCACGCGGCCGATGCGACGATCAGCGCGGCCGATGCCAGCGTGACGAACCAGCGCTTCCAGGTGACACTCCAGACCGCACAGCTGTTTTACGATGCCCTGGCTCGCGAGGAGCTGGTCGAGGTCGCGAACGCCCAGGTCGCGCGGGCGACGCGCCAGTTCCAGATCTCGATCCAGAAGCTGCACGCCGGGCAGGCCACGCGCTCCGATTCGCTGCGGGCCCGCGTCGACCTGGGCAACGCGCGCCTCGCGCTGTTGCAGGCCCGAGCGAGCCTCGAGACCGCCCGCAGCAACCTGGCACGGCAGATCGGCGTCGACCGCCCGGTCCAGGCCGCGGCGGACTCCGCCTTCCCCGCGCCGCCGGACACGACGGCGCTGCGGGCCGAGGTGTTCCGCTCTGCGCCGCAGGTGATGCAGTCCGAGGCCCAGGCGCGCGCCGCCGGCGCCCGTGTCGGGGTCGCGCAGGCCCAGTACTGGCCGACGCTGTCGGCGACTTTCACGAACGGGATCAGCGGGTTCGACGCGCCGTGGACGACGTTCAACAGCTACGTGAACAACTGGTCGTTCCGCCTTACGCTGTCGTGGCCGCTGTTCGACGGATTCGCCCGTGAGCAGGCGCAGGTGGAGGCGCGCGTGGCTCGCGAAGTCGCCGACGGGCAGGCGGCCGACACACGGCGCCAGGTCAACGCGCAGCTCACCCAGCAACTGGCCGCGCTGGAGACGGCGCACGAACAGATCGACATCGCCCGCGAGAACGTCGCTTCGGCGACCGAAGACTTGCGCGTGCTGCAGGAGCGCTATCGCGCCGGCGCCAGCACCATCCTCGACATCCTGACCTCGCAGGCGAATCTCACCCAGGCGGAGACGAGCGTCGTCCAGGCCCGGTTCGCCTACCTCATCGCCCGCGCACAGCTCGAGGCCCTCGTGGGCCACCCCCTATGACCATGGCCCTGCCGCTCGGTGTGCCCGCCGCCGCGCCTTCGCTGCGCGGCGTGATGATCCTGACGAACCGCTTGACGCGTGACTACGACATGGGCGGCGACGTGGTGCACGCGTTGCGCGGTGTGGACCTCGAGATCCGCCACAACGAGTTCGTCGCGGTGATGGGCCCCTCAGGGTCCGGCAAGACCACCCTGATGAACCTGCTCGGCTGCCTCGACACCCCGACCGGGGGCGAATACTGGCTCAACGGCCGCGACGTGAGCGACCTGGAGGACATCGAGCTGGCCCGGGTGCGCAACAAGGAGATCGGCTTCGTCTTCCAGACCTTCAACCTGCTGCCGCGCGCCGACGCGCTCCACAACGTGGAG
>DATFSB010000534.1:0-7318 GCA_035262825.1 Gemmatimonadales bacterium
GAACGCACGCCTCAGCGCGACCGGCGCCGCTACTGCGACAGAGTTCCCCGCGCTGCTCGATTCGCTCAACCGGGTCGGCGGCCAGCCGCGCTTCGATCTCCAGGCTTCCGGCGACGGCTGGGGACCGAGCGACCACGCGTCGTTCTACGCGGCGAAGCATCCGGTGCTGTTCTTCTTCACCGGGTTGCACGGCGATTACCACCGCACGACCGACGACGTCGACAGGATCGACGTCAACGGACTCGCCCGCGTGGCAGGTTTCGTCACCGACGTCGCGACCGCCCTCGCCAACCGTCCGGGGCCGCTCACCTTCGTCGCCGCTCCGCCGCCGCAGACGGCGAGCCGGGGCTCCGGGTACGGCGCCTACCTCGGCACCATTCCCGATATGAGCGAATCGCCGGGAGGCGTCCGCATCACCGGCACGCGCGCCGGCAGCCCGGCGGAGAAAGCGGGGCTCACGGCCGGCGACGTCATCACCGCGATCGGCACGACGACCGTCGGCAATCTGTATGACATGACCGACGCCCTGCGGGCACACCAGGCGGGCGACACCGTCGTCATCGTGGTGAAGCGCGATACCACCGAGCTGCGGCTCACCGCCGTGCTCGGCAAACGCTCGTGACCGCGCGTACGCAGAGCGACCCGACGGCGGTGGTGCGGGCGTTGCGCGCCGCCCACCTGCACGACGCCGCCCGCGTCGACCTGCTGCGTATGGCGTGCGAGCGGATCCAGGCGTGGGGCGGCCCCTACACCTCGGTCTATGCGTACATGATGCAGGGCGAGGAGCTGGTGCTCGAAGCGCACGCCGGGCGCGACACCGATCACGTGCGCATCAAGGCCGGCGTCGGGGTCTGCGGTACCGCGGTCGCTGAAAAGCGCGATCAGAACGTCCCGGATGTCGCTGCCATCGGCAATTACCTGGCGTGCAACATCTACACCAAGTCCGAGCTTGTCGTACTGATTCGCCGCGGCGACCACATCCTCGGACAGATCGACATCGATTCCGACGTCCCCTCGGGCTTCGCCGAGCGTGAGCACGCCGACGTGAAAGCGGTCGCCGATGCGCTGGCGGTGCTGCTGTGATCGCCGTCGACGTCGTGCTGAAGCGCTTCGAGCAACCCGACGAGACACGCACCATGGAGAAGGGCCGGTTCGAAGTCGTCCGCCTCGGCGGCATGACGATCGGCCGCGCGACCTACGAGCCGGGGTGGCGCTGGTCGGAGCACGTGGGACCGGGCGTGGGCGCGACGCGCTGCTCGGTCGAGCACGTCGGCCTCGTTCTCTCCGGCGTCGCGGCGGTGTCGTTCGCCGATGGCCGCACCCTCGAGCTGCGCTCCGGCGAGCTGTTTCACATCCCCGCCGTGCCGCACGACAGCTGGGTGGTGGGGGATGCGCCCTACGTATCGCTGCATTTCCTCGGGGCCGACCACTACGCGCGTTAATCACGTGCGTAAGAGGTGAGGTTAGACGTGAGAGGCGGGCCACTTCTCACCTCCCTTCTCACCGCTCCGCCTTTCAGGTGCTTAGCTCTCAGTCAGCAGCAGCCGCTTTCCGCGAGTGTCGTGATCGAGCAGGTTGGCGTAGCGTCCCCATTCCACCACGGTGCGGAACAACGCGGGGGCTTTGCCGAAGGGGAAGTGAATCGTCAGGTCGGATAACAGCTCATCGTCCTCGACCGCGCCATCTCCTTCCCGCAACATCCCGAGCACGCGCGCGAACAGCGGATGTTCCAGCAGCCGGCCACGGGTCGCATCGCGCCGACCGGTCGCGTCCTGGGTCACCAGCGCCTCTCCCGCGGCGGTGAGGCGCGCGACCTCACCCGGCGTGGTCACCCAGCCGAGCTGTTCGGCGGCGCGCACGACCGCGGTCATGTGGTCGTAGTCCACCCCGAGCCGCTCACCCAGCTCGAAAACAGCCGCGCTCTTGTCGGCGCGCGCGTCCAGGTAGTCGAGCAGACCCATCACCTCCGGCACGTGGACCCGCGGGAACGGCACCAGCCGCGCCGGCGCTCCCGCCGCCGCGCGCTCCGGCTCGGGCAACAGGGTGTCGGTGAGAACGGCGTGCAGCCGCTCGACCATCGCTCCGAACTCGGGGGCGTGCACGTCGCGCGGATAGGGCAGCGGGTTCGCGACGATCTCACGAATGTGTCCCGGGTTGGTACCGAACACGACGATGCGCTCCGCTAAATAGACCGCTTCTTCGATGCTGTGCGTGACGACGACGATACTCGAGACGCTGGTCGCCGAGTCGCGCCACAGCTTCACCACCTGCGCTCGCAGGTTTTCGGCGGTGAGGGCGTCGAGCGCGCCGAACGGTTCGTCCATGAAGAGGATTTCAGGCGCGACCGCCAGGGCCCGGGCAAACCCGACGCGCTGCTTCATGCCGCCCGACAGCTCGCGCGGATAGGCGCCCTCGAACCCCGCGAGCCCTACCAGCTCGACGGCGTGCGCCGCCGCCCGGCGCCGGTCCGCTTCGACGACGCCACGCGCTGCGAGCCCCATCTCCACGTTTTGCTCGACGGTGAGCCAGGGCAGCAGCGCGAACGACTGGAACACCATCGCCGCCGACGACAGCACGCTGGTCACCGGCGCGCCGCGGTAGCGCACCTTGCCCGCGCTCGGTTGCATGAGACCGACGAGCAACCGCAGCAGCGTACTCTTGCCGCACCCCGACGGCCCGACCAGGGCCACGACCTCGTGGTCGCCGATCGCGAGACTGATGTCGTGCAGCGCCTGCAGATCGTGTCCGCCGGGGAGCACGAACTGCTGCGAGACATGCTGCGCTTCGAGCAGCGGCGCGGCCGTGGTCGTCGCGGGAGCAGCCGTCATTGCGTCGTCCCGAAGCGGGTTTGCGCCAGATGTGCCAGCGGCCGCCAGACGAGCCTATTCCAGGTCACCACGATCATGCTCATCACGACGACCCCGCCCGTGAGCAGCGGGAAGTTCGCCCGCGCCGTCGCTTCACTGATGAGGCTGCCGAGGCCGGTCGTCTCGTGCAGCGTGCCGCCGGCCTGGAGGTATTCGGCGATGATGGTGCCGTTCCAGGCACCGCCCGCCGCCGTGATCCATCCGGTCACGAGCCCGGGGAGCGCCGCGGGCAGGTAGAGCCCGTGCCAGCGCGCTGCGCCACGTAGCCTGAAGATGTCCGCCGCCTCGGCGAGCTGTGGCGGCGCGCTCGCCACCGCCGCGATCACGTTGAACAGGATGTACCACTGCGACGACAGCACCAGCAGCACGACGGCGGTGGACCCGAACGGCACCCCCAGAGCCCCTAGCCCCAGTACGACGATCGGGAAGACCATCGGCGCCGGGAACGACGCCACGATCTGGATGACCGGTTGCAACGCATGCGCGAGATGCGGCGAGCGGCCGATCACGATCCCGGCGGGGAGCGCCCAGGCGGTACCGATCGCCACCGCGGCGATCACCCGCAGAAAGGTCATTCCCGCCGAGATCATGATGGCGTGCCACTCCGGGCGAGCCACGTCGGCCACGAGCCGCACCAGCTCCATGAGTCCCCATACGGCTCCGGCGGCAAGCGCCGCGATGAGCAGATACACGAGGACGCGCCGCACGGCGGCGTCGAGCCCGTACGGCGTCGGCAGCGGCAGCGCCTGCCGCGGCGCCTCGATCGGGCGGATGATGCGTTGTGCCGTGCGGACGGCGCGCTTCCCAATCGCGCGCGTGCGGCGGCGCCAGCGCGATCGCCGCAGCAGCTCGAGCAGCCAATTCGTCTCGAGCACGTCTCCCGTCGAATCGTCGAGCCGGAAGCGCTGGCCCCACACCACGAGCGGCCGCCAGAACAGCCGGTCGACGGCGACGATCATCGCGATCATGGCGAGGATCGCGAGCACCATCGCCCCGCGATCGCCGCGCTCCACCGCCACGCTCATGTAGGAGCCGACGCCCGGAAGCCGGAAATCGTGATTGCCGAGCTGGAACGACTCGTTGACCATGAGAAAGAACCACCCGCCCGCCATCGAGAGCATGCCGTTCCAGATCAGCCCCTGCGCCGCCGCGGGAACCTCGAGGCGGCGAAATGTCTCCCAGCGCCGCCACCCGGCGAGACGGCACGCCTCGCGCAGCGGCTCGGGAACCGAGATGAGCGACTGATAAAAGGACAGCGCCAGGTTCCACGCCTGGGCCGTGAAGATCATGAGGATCGCCGCCAGCTCGAGGCCGGTGTTGCGACCCGGGAAGACGGCGACGAGGCCGAGCACGAGTCCCGGCAGAAATCCGAGCACCGGAATCGATTGCAGGATGTCGAGCAACGGCAACAGCACCCGCTCCGCCGCGCGCGAGCTGGCGGCCGCGAGGCCGAACCCGAACGCAAACAGATACGAGATGGTGAGCGCCGCAACTCCGCGCACCAGCGAGTACAGCACGTAGTGCGGCAGGGCGCTGGGGGCGAGGTCGATCTGGATCGCTGGGAGGTAAGGTGCGCGGAATTCGCTCGCGAAGCTGACGATCGCGGCGACGGCCGCTCCCACGAGGCCGAGGACGAGGAGGTCCGCGACGCGCCAGCGCGACGCTATCTTGCCACCCCCATGCTGCACGTCAACGGTGTGGATCTCTTCACGCGTCAGGTTGGAAGCGGGCCACTGGTCGTCGTCCTGCACGGGGGTCCGGGCGCCCATCACGACTACCTCCTCCCGCAGTACGATCGCCTCAGCCACGCGCGGACGCTGTTCTACTATGACCAGCGCGGCGGCGGAAAGTCACCTGTGCCGCGCGAGACGCCGGTAGGATGGCGGGAGCACGTCGCCGACCTCGAGGCGCTGCGCGAGCACCTGAAGATCGACCGGCTCACACTGTGCGGCTACTCCTGGGGCGGACTGCTCGCGGTGTTGTACCTGCTGGAGCACCCGGACCGGGTCGCCCGGCTCGCCCTGGTGTCGCCGGCTTCGATCACGGCGGCGTATCGGGAGGAGTTCGAGCGGCGTTTCGCCGAGCGGACGAACGCGCCGGAGATTGTAGCGGCGCGGGAGGTATTACGGGCAAGCGGGCTGCGGGAGCGCGACCCGGCGGCGTACCAGAAACGGGCGTTCGAATTGTCCGTCGCGGGCTACTTCAAAGATCCTGCGGATGCGAAGAATCTCACGCCGTTCCGGGTGACCGCACGGACCCAGCAGGAGGTGTGGAAGAGCCTTGGAGACTACGATTTGCGACCGCGGCTGCGGGACCTACAAACCCAACACCTGACACCTCACACCTTCATTTTGCATGGCACCTACGATCCCATCCCGATCGAGGGGTCGCGCGAGCTGGCTGATCTCCTCGATACCGAGCTTGTCGAATTGCCGGTGGGGCATTGTCCGCACGTGGAGGCGACAGAGCGGTTCGTAGCGTCGGTTGATTCGTTCCTATCAGCGGCGACCACCGAATAGCAACCGGATCAAAGTCATCACTAGTCCTGCAGCAATTGCCAGCACTCCCACGACTTTGCCGATCCAGTCAGGCGCATGACGGAATGCTTCGACGCCGCTCGAGCTGCATATGATCCCCGCAATCAACAACAATGTCGAGCCGCGTATCGCGATTCCTGACCTCCTCGGGGCTACGGACCGAATTCGTCGGTAATTGTGTCCGGAGCTCCTGACCTCATGCACCCTATCGCCAACCAGCCGCAGCACCTCCGCGCGCGCTTGATCGATGTGAATGCCAAGGGGAGCCAGTACCTGAGCCGTAATACCTGTCTCCTCACGCAGCAGGCCGAGAAACAGGTGCTCCGACCCAACATGCGAGTGCGCCATTTCTCGCGCCTCGGACATTGAGATTTCGAGAACCTTCTTGGCTCGGGATGTATACGGGAGGTCCGGTCCAAACGTCTGATCGGCTGTGCCGGGTTTTATAAGTGCTTCAACGCGGCTAACGACATCGTTGGGGTTCACGTTCAAAACCGCCATCATGGCCGCTGGCACGCCATCGCCCTCTCTCATGATGCTAAGCAAGAGGTGCTCGGTCCCAACGTAGTCGTGGTGCAGGCGAGCGGCCTCCTCGCGGGACATCTGGAGCACCTTCCGCACCTCGTCGGTGAAGTTGTAGCCGCTCATTTCACCTCGACCGGCATCCTCCCGAGCAGCACCGGCCCGGCCCGTAGCTCAAGCCGCAGCGACCGATTGTCATGAGGGGTGAACTCGAAGTCGTACGTCTCTCCGACCGACACCGACTGCCGCGCCGGTCGCGTCGTCGCCAGCGCCGCCGGGAGATCGGCGCCGTCCTTGGCAAGGGCACGCCACGTGACGGGCGTGGTGTCCGACACCAGCACGAGGTCGGCGTACCCCGCCGCCGGGATGATGACGATGCGCAGCCGATTGGGGACCCCCGCGCGCAGCACCAGCGGCGCCGGGCGGATGCTGCCGTTCAAGAGAATATCGAAAGTGTCGGGATACTCGTGCATGCTGATCGTGACGACGTGGTCGGTCGTCGAATCGAACGTCTGCCCCGGCGGCAGCACGATCAGCGGACCGTACAATCCCGCCTCCATCTGCTTCACGTCGTCGATGTGCGTGTGGTAGATGAACGTCCCCGCGCGCGGCGGTGTGTACACAGCCGTAAACGAGTCGCGCGGCGCGATCGACGGCAACAGATGGCCGGCCTCACCGCTGATTCCCGGCACACCGTCGAAATAGCTCGTCAACTCGATGCCGTGCCAATGCACCGCCGTCGGCTCGCTGAGGCGATTGATCACGGTGATGCGCACCGGCTCGTTGCGGGTCAGCACGATCGGGGAGCCGGGGATCCGGATGGAATCGGGTAACGGCGTGTTCGCCCCATCCTGCAGCACGAAGCCGAATCCCGGCTCGTCTCGATAGACCTTGGGGTGAGACTGGACGAACAGGCGCAGCGCACGCGGCGTTCCTCGGACGGCGGGATAGGATCTTCCCGCGACCGCCCGTACGTGCAGCGGGATGAGGATGCCGGACATCCGCTCCATGCTCGAGCCATGGCTCTCGAGGCTCAGGTCCCCCATCACGTGATAGAGGATGTGGCAGTGAAACAGCCAGTTCCCGGGGCGGTCCGGGGACCACGTCACGGACATCGTCGTCCCCGACAGCAGATTGTCGGTCACGATCCACGGTCGCCGGTCCGCGCTGAATTGTGTGTCGGCACGCGCATCGCCCAGCGCGTTCAACCGATAGAAGAAGCCGTGCAGGTGCATCGGATGCTCGCGGTCGCTGGCGTTGATCACGCGCCAGCGGACCGAGTCGCCGACCGCATAGCTGAAGGATTCTGTGTACGGGTACATCTTCCCGTTGATCACCGGGATCTCACGCTTGTCCCGCTTCCCCTGCACCGTCAATGAGTCGATCCAGACG
>DATFSB010000535.1:0-10744 GCA_035262825.1 Gemmatimonadales bacterium
GTTGCGGATGTTCTACGCCCTCGGCACCCGCTACATGACGTTGACGCACTGGGAGACCACCGACTGGGCCGATGCGGCGACCGATTCGGCGAAGCACGGCGGCCTGACGCCGTTCGGCGAGCAGGTCGTGCTGGAGATGAACCGGCTCGGGATGCTGGTCGATCTGTCGCACGTCTCCGACGGGACGATGATGGACGCGCTGCGCGTCTCCAAGGCACCGGTGATGTTTTCGCATTCGTCGGCGCGGTCGCTCTCGAACCACGTCCGTAACGTCCCCGATTCGATTCTCAAGCTGGTCACCGCCAACGGCGGCGTCGTGATGGTCAACTTTAATCCGGGTTTCGTGTCGGAAACGGTCCGTCTCTACGAAGACAGCATGGCCGCACGCGACAAGGCGCTGCAGGCGGCGCACGTCGACTCCGCGGCGCGCGCCGATTCAGCGAAGCGCTGGGCCAAGCAGGCGCCGCAGGCCACGCTGTCGCAGGTGGCCGATCACATCGAGCACATCCGGGACGTCGCAGGAATCGATCATGTGGGACTGGGGTCGGACTTCGATGGGATAACGAGTGTGCCCACTGGCCTCGAGAACGTCACGAAGTTTCCAGATCTCGTTGCTGAGCTGCTGCGGCGAGGGTGGAAAGTCGAAGACGTGAAGAAGGTGGTTGGGCTCAATGCACTTCGTGTGCTTCGGGACGCTGAAAGGGTATCCCGGCAGATGAAACGCTAGGGAAGAGACGCCCAGGGAGACGCCAAGCCGCTAAGCCGCCGTCAGCGTCTTCCTCTCCGTCCGACAACTAGAACCCAATCTGATATCGTAGTCCTGCCGACCAGTACCGGTATCTCACACTCGTGGCCGTCGCCGTTGAAGCCTGAGCGCTGTTGGTGTAGGTGGCGACCAGAGAAACCTCGTCGACGCTCCTCCAGCTGTGCCCCACGGACGCATCCCCGTGCCACTCCGCCTGTGTCGGGTTTCCGGTGCCCACCTGCTGAGCACCCAGACCCACGATCGTGCGCATCCACCACCCGGGGGTGCGGAGCAGGTACACGGCGCGTGCTTCGCCGAGGAGAAACTGATCGGGGGAGAAATAACCGCGGGATGGGAAAGGCGTCTCGCGGTAGCCCAGGCTGCGTCCATACACACCCAATCGCAGGCCGTGAACCACGCCCACCATCGCCGCCACATTGACGATGCGGCGGCGGTTCCCGTCGGAAAGCCATGCCTCGTTCCAGCCACCGGAAAAATCGAGATTCGCCGTCGGCGAGGCATCGATGTCGAGGTCGGCTTCGTTCCACACGTAGCCCTTGTCCACCAACAACTGCGTCTCGTCGAAGGGATAGCGGTTGTAGCTCAGCACGATCGACAGGAAGTTCCGAGGGTGCACCGCGACCCCCAGCTGTACGGTGGCGAAGGACTTCGACGCACCGGTGTCGGGGGTCAGGACGCGCACGCCGGCACCCGCACGCGCAGTCACGCGAGGCAGGAACGAGCGCACCAGCCAGGCGTCGGCGCCGCTCGAGTGCGAAGTCGCCCCCGGGTCGCTGTTGGCGCGCCACGTGGTCCGCAGCGCTCCCTGTAGCGACGGCCGCAACAGGGCGGTGACGCTGCCGGCGAAGGCGACGAAGCTGTTGTGCTCGATGTCGTTCGCGGCGTCGCTCGTGATGCGCAGCAGCGGGCGCCGCTCCGCCCGCACCTGCGAAAGCAGGTCGTTCGCTTCCCGGTCGCTCGGCACGAGCTGACGGGCGCGCGCCACGTACAGCTCCGCGAGATCGGGCTCGCCCTGCCATTCGAGCGTCTGGCCGAGGCCCACGAGAATCTCGGGATCGTCGGGATAGCGCGCGAGCGCGTCGCGCCACATCCGCTCGGCGCGGTTCAGGTCCCCCTGCCAGGCGACCATGCGCGCCTGCCCCGCGATGGCGTCGGTGCGGGTCGAGTCGATCGCGTGCACCGAATCGTACAGCGCCGCCGCCCACTTGAGCTGGCCACCCCACGACAGCACCCGGGCGTGGGCGATCATTTCGTCCGGCTGGTTGGGCTCGAGGCGCCGCAGCACGGCGAATCGCGCCAGGGAGCGCCTCAGCTTTCCTTCCCAGCTGTCCAGCGTGGCGAGCCGGAACAAGGCGCGCGGGTTGAGCGAATCGAGCGCCAGCGCCGAATCGTACAGCACCCGGGCGGTGCGAAAGTCGCCGCGGATGAAGGCGTCCTCTGCTTCCGGCAGCTGCGCCGCCGCCAGGCGCGGCAGGAGCAGGGCCAGTCCAACGAGCCACGCACGGCGGGCGCAGCTCACCACGATGCCCACAGGTCGCGCATCGCGTAGTACGCGGGCTTCAGCTGCTCGTGCCACTGGGGCTCCTCCCAGGTGGGCCAAACATAAGTGGTCGAGGAGGGAACGAACGCCGCCACGTGATTGTCCTGACGGTCGAGCGCCGCGACGACGAAGCGCACGCCGTCCGTCGTTGCGGTGCTGACGTTCTCGCGCGCACGGATTGCGGTGAGCACGCTGCGGGTGGACGGATCGGTCACGTTCAACAACCCCCACGGCAGGCGCACCTCCACGAGACTGCGCTCCGCCGTGTGCTCGATGAACCAGTCGGCGAGCGACGAGGACGCGACGCGCCCGTAGCGGAGCCGGCCCCGATTGACGCCGGCAGCGGGGACCCGCGTTCCGGTGCGTGTGACGCGAAAGCGATTGGTGGTCACGAACAACGAATCGAACTGCCCTCCGTCGCTCCGTGCGTCCGCCGTGCAGAGCACATTGTAGAACGGGTCCAGTCCGGTGGGCCCCATTCCGGCGCGCGGCTGGATATAGGGGTTGTAGCTGCGCGTGACGAACAGCTGGCCGTCCGTCGAATCGCTCAAGTCGAGATAGAACTCGACGCCGACGCCGATCCCCGGCACACCGGGAAGCCGAAACTCTCCGCGGTCGGCCCGGTAGGTGTCGAGCCCGACGAGGTAGCGGACGGCAGCGGCGCCGAGGGGAGCGCGCGCATCGAGCGCGAGATAGAGATAGGCCTCGTCCGAGCCGACGCGGAGCGCAAGCGAATCGTTGCCCTCGAGCAGTTTGAGCGCGCGCCAGCGAGCCGCGTCACTGCCCGGCTCCGGGCGCTCGGCCGCCCCCGCGTATTGTCCCAGCAGGCCGTAGTTCTGCTCGGCATCCATCGCGTTGTGCCACAGACGGGTACGGTCGGCCGGCACCTCGAGGTCGATCACCACCCAGTTGTGCTTGAACCATTCGTCGATCCAGGCGAATAGGATCCCCCCCGCGAGCCCCGCCTCGCGGATGTCTCGCGTCAGGCGCACGTCGATGTCCGCCATGGCGCGCTCATCATGGCCGCCATGGTGCATCCCCTCGGGCTGCAGGTGGGCGAGTCCGCGTGAGGACGGCACGCCGTATTCGGCGATGAGCAGCGGGCGGCCGGCGTGGTGGCGCTGCAGCTCCCGCAGGTACCCCAGGTAATGCGATACGCCGCTCGAATCGTGCGCCATCCCGTAGGTCGAGTCGTAATCCATGAAGTCCGGGTAGTACGGGTACGCGTGGTACGACGCGAAGTATCCGGCGACGTCGGCGGCGGTGGTGCGCACCAGCATCGCATCGAGCGACTGGTCGTCGTTGTTGTACTCGTGGATGCCCTTGAGCGGCGGCAGTCCCTGGCGGTCCCGCAGCGCGGCTTCTTCGTCGAGCGTCGGCTCGGTGGGGTGATGCAATGGATCGAGCGTCGGCCAGTTGGTATAGGCGACGGGACGCTGGGCGTGATAGGTGTTCCATTCGTAGGTGAGGAGATAGTCGCACTGCTCCGCCATCCAGACGTCGGCGGCGGAGCCCGAGTCCACGGCCAGAAACCTCCCGGAGTAGCTGGTCCGTCCGGCGCGGCGCTCGTTGTAGTGGTGGATCGTGAACGGCTCCCACTCGCGGCCGATGATGAATGCCAGCACGTGGTCCGACACGTCGACGGTGTAGCGGCCGCTCGCGTGGCCGAGCCGCTCCGGAATGATCGCGTGCCCGTGCAACAGGTCGACGATCCGGTGCATCTCGTCGTGAAACTCCGTCTTCCAGCCGGTATCGTCGTAATCATCGCCCGGCGGGACCTCGGCCCACACGCCGTGCACCAGCCAGAGCGCCTGGGTGGGATGCGCGTCGTTCCAGCGTTTCAGCGCTCGATAAAACGCGGGCGGGAGGATCGTATAGAGGCGCACGACGTTTGCATGTGCGCCCGCCATGAGGGTCAGCCAGGCCGTATAGGTCGAGTCGTCGGTGGGATATTCCGCGGCGAATTTGCCGGGACGGGCGGCGCCGAGATTGATTCCCTTGACGTAGAACGGCTGCCAGACCTCCGCCTGCCGGATCTCGAAGTGCTCGTCGTGAGTGCGCGCGGGGACCTGCGCCGCCGCCGGCCGCCGCACGGGAGGCAGCGCGTTGCCCAGATCTCCCATCGCGTCGAGCTGGCGTTTGGCGTCGGCGTAGCCGGGAGCGATGTGCAGCGCGCGGCGAAACGCGGCAATGGCCAGATCGCGCTTCCCCTGGCGTTGGCGCGCGAGACCGATGCCGTACCACCCGTCGGCATTCTGCGAATCGGCCTTGAGCGCCGCGCCGAAGCGCCGTTGCGCGGCGGCGAGGTCGCTCTGGCGCAGCGCGACGAAGCCGAGGCCGATCTGGATGTCGGTGAGTCCGGGACAGAGCGAATCGGCGGCGGCGAACCGGGCCGCGGCGACGGCAATCCGGTCGCCGCGATAGGCGTGCCAGGCGCTGTCGGCGAGTGCCCCGATCCGCCCCGGGCAGGGCGCGGAACCCGACACCTGCTGCAGCGCGATCGCGCCGATCGCGAGAATCACGTCGCCGTCCTCGGCCCGGCGGGGGCGAACCCGGTGCGTGTCATCCGTCCCCAGGTCGTGCGGGCGCGCGCCGCCGACCAGAACGCCTTCACGCGAAACCACACGGTGCACTGCCGGTACCCGAAGTTTTCGAGCGCCGCATACCACAGCAGCCGCACCAGGTCGCCGGCGCGCCGGTAGCGGCGGAAGCCGATCTCCTCGAGCAGGATGCCCCAGATCGAGAGGATCATGCCGTAGCCGAGCGCCACGAGCAGGAACAGCAGCGCGAACGAGATATCGATGAACCCGAACCACAGTCCCAGCGCCGTGACGAGGTAACCGAGCACCTCGACGATTGGCGCAAGCATCTCGCCGAACGTGAAGAACGGGAACCCGAGCAAGCCGATGCGCCTGTAGCGCGGGCGGAACAACATGGCGCGATACTTCCACATCGTCAGGATGAGACCGCGATGCCAGCGCTCGCGCTGCCGGCCCAGCACGGCGAGTGTCTCCGGGACCTCGGTCCAGGCGACGGGGTCGGGGACGAAGGTGATCGCGTAGGGCAGCCGCTGGTCGAGCAGGTAGCGGTGCAGCCGCACCACGACGTCGAAGTCCTCGACCACGCTGTCGGTGCGGTAGCCGCCGATCTCGAGCAGGTGATCCTTGCGGAACAACCCGAACGCGCCCGAGATGATCATGTTGCCGCCGAGGCGGTTCCATCCCAGCCGGCCGTACAGAAACGACCGCAGGTACTCCACCACCTGGACCCCCGGCAGGAACCGCGGCGCGACTCGCGGCTCGACGACGCGTCCGTCCTTGATCACCGATCCGTTGGCGACGCGCACCGTCCCGCCCACCGCCGCGATGCGCAAGCCCAGAGAGAATGGGCGCGTCAGGCGCAGCATGGCGTCGGGCTCGATCAGCGTGTCCGCGTCCACGGCGATCACGAGCGGCCAGCGGCTGGCGTTGATCGCCGCGTTGAGCGAATCGGCCTTACCGCCGTTCTCTTTGTCGATCACCAGGAGGCGCGGCCGGGTGCGCGAGCGGTACAGGGCGCGAATCGGCTTGGTCGCCAGCGTCTCGGGATAGGTGCGCGGAATTTCATAGAGGTCGAACGCGTCTTCGAGGCGGCCCATCGTATCGTCCGCCGAGCCGTCGTTGACGACGATCACTTCGTAGTGGCGGTAGTCGAGCGTCAGGATCGCGGTCACGCTGGCCTTGATCGTGGCGCTCTCGTTGTACGCCGGCACGAGAATCGAGATCGGCGGCGGGGCGCCCACCTCCTGGAGCCGCACCAGGTCCTCGTCTTCGGCGAGCAGGCTCTGCTCCCAGATCTCGGGTAGCGCGCAGAGCAGCAGCACCGCGTAGAACGAGTTCAGCACGACGAAATACACCACGACCACCGCGTCGAACCCTTGAATGAACGTGCTCACGCGGCGAACTCCGCCAGCGCCTGCGGTGACAGCCCGAGGATCAGCCGGGCGACGTAACGCGCGTCGGGATTGGCGCCGACTTCCGCGTGCAGCAGCGCGCCCTGGCCGGGGGCGCCGAGCCGAGTCAGCGCCAACGCCGCCCGCAGCCGCACCCACCACACCGCGTCCGCGAGGCGCGGCCGCAGGTCGTCCAGTGTGGTCGGATCGGCGATGCGTCCCAGTGCGCGCACCGCCTGGGCGCGCACTTCCCACGCCGCGTCGGTGGCCAGCCCCCGCAACGCCGTGACGGTGCGTCCATGCGGGTAGTCGCCCAGGGCGCGCGCCACCTGCACCCGCACCTCCGCGTCGCGATGCGTAGCGAGGGCGGTGATCGGCTCGCGCAGCCGTGCTTCACCGATGCGGCCGGCGAACTCCACGATGCGGGGCAGCCCGGGGTCATAGACCAGGCCGAGCCGCTCGACGAGCAGGGGCACCGTGACGGCGTTCTGCCCGCGGAGCACCGCGGCGTAATGCGCCTGCACCGGGCCCACCATGTCGGGCAGGCGGTCGAGCACGACGTTGACGAGCCGAGGGGTGGCGATGCGCTCCAGCGCGACGGCGATTGCGATCCGCACGGCGGGGTGGCGATCCTTGAGCAGCCGCTCAATGACGCTCAAGTCCGCGGGCGTAGCGGCGACGGACAGGAACCGGGCGGCCTGGAGCCGCCGCCACCAGGTGCGGGAGCGCACGGCGGCCCGCAGCCGGCTCGTCCAGGGGCGGCGCTCCAGCGCGTCGGCGAGCGCGCGCCAGCGCTCGCCCGTGAGCCGCACCGACCACGCCAGCAAGGCCTCGACGGCGTCGCTGCGCGGCAGCCCCTCGAGCGCGCGCACCACGAGCTCGGGTCCGATGTCGCCCATCGCCCAGCCCTTGATCGCTTCGTCCAGCACCATGCGTCGCGGGACGACGCGGTCGCGGCGGCGCCGGCGCACCCAGCGGTTGACCAGCAGCACCGCGATCAGGACGAGGATCGATCCGCCCTGCAGCACCGCCACCACGAGCAGGAGATTCTGCGCCGTCACCGGCCGACCCAGCGGCGGATCTTCTCCAGTGCCACGCGCAGGCTCACCGGTTTCACGAGGTAGTCGGTCGCGCCCCCCTCGAGGGCGCGCAGCTGCTCGTCCTCACCCCCGTGGACCGTCATGAACACGACCCGGAATACCCCGGGCCGCTCGCGCTGCAGCATATAGAAGAGGGAATGGCCGTCGAGCCCCGGCAGGTCGACGTCGAGTAGTAGGAGCGGGTGCGCGTCTCCCACGGAGAGCGTGCGCAGTGTATCGAAGGCGTCCTTCCCGTTGCGCAGTACCCGGCTCGTGTAGCCGCGCGATGACAGCCCGTACTCGAGCAGCTCGATGAGGGCGGTGTCATCCTCGATGATGAAGACGTCGGGCAGCTGAGAGACGGGCCCCGGACGGGTGAACGAGCCGCGCAGCCGACCCACGTACGCGTGGGCGGTGACCCCGCGATCGGTGGCCGCGACCCCGCCGCCCGCGATCCAGGACTTCGCGGCCTCCTCCATCTCCGCCGCGACGCGTGTGGCCTCGGCGAATCCGTAGGAGCCGGCGGAGCCGCGGATCTTGTGCGATTCGCGGCGGAAATCATCGAGCGCCTGGGGATCCGCGCCGTCTACGGCGAGGCGGTCGGCGAGACCGGCGAGGTGCTCGATCTGCCCCTGGACGCTCTTGAGGTACCCTTCGAGCAGGCCGGGAGGGAGGAGCCCCGGGTCGAAATCGCCCGTCACGACTCTGAAGATAGAAAGGCCCCCCGCGAGGGGCCATAGCGGGCGCGATATTTCGCGTTGTGGAACGCCAGGATGTCGGGCTTTGCCTGAGGTGCCGCTGGAAGCGCGCGGTCACGAACGCCCGCGGCTCCGTCTTTTTCCGTTGCGCGCGGTCCGACAGCGACGCGCGCTTCGTCCGCTACCCGCCGCTGCCGGTGCTCACCTGTCCCGGATGCGAGGACGCGATGTTGTTCGTGATTCTGATGCACTACACGAAGCCGCTCCCCGACGTGGATGCGGTCCGCGCCGACCATTACGTCCATCTCGAGCGCGCCGCCGCCACCGGGACGATGCTGGCGTGGGCGCGCCGCGATCCGCCGACGGGAGGCGTGCTCATCGCGGCCGCCGCCGACCGGCAGTCGCTGGAACGGGTTCTCGCGGAAGACCCCTACGTGAAAGCGGGTGTTGCGAAGCCGGAGATCGTGGAGTTCAACGAGAAAAACGTGAGACTAAAACTGCGTGATTAGTCGCCAGTGGTCGGTGGCCAGTGTTTCTTGCCGACCACCGGCCACTGGCCACCGGCCACGCATTTCCTACTTCCCGTACACCCCGATCCCGTACCAGCACGGGCTCGTCTGGCAGTTCGCCATGATCACCTTCACGCGATAGCGCTGCGTCTCGCGCGGCGTCACCTGCACGATCGGCACGTCGTCGTTCTGGATGTCCGAGTCCACCTGGTCGCCATCGGCGTCGTACAGGACCAGGTCGAGGTCCTTGCAGTCGTTGTCGCACACGCCGACGAGCGCGTACGTCGTCCCCGAGTGCAGCGTCAACGTGAACGAGTCGTTCTCGTCGTCGTGCAGACTGCCGACCTGCGTCTCATGAGTCTGGTCGTAGCCCTTGTCGCTGAGGGTCTTGGCGGCGTTCTTGAGCTGATTCTCGACCTGGGTGCGCCAGCGGTTTTCGGATTGTGCCGAGGCAGGTCTGGCGACGAACGCCAGGGCGACGGTGACGGCGACGGCGACTCGATGCATGAAGACCCCCTCAAAGAGATGTTCGGGATGGGACCGGCAGCACACCGGCGAAAAGCGTGCCACCTGTGGCGCCGCACTAAAGTAGTAAAGAGAGGCCGTTTAGAGGGGGTGCTCGGGGCTTACCTGACCCGGCGGACCACCGCAGGGTGCAAGAACGCCGCAGTTTATGCGTCGGGAGGGGCGCTCGAATTCTGTCCGCCGGCCCACCCCGTCCCGACCCCGATTCCGAACAGGACTCCCATCGGCACGGTGATGATGGGGAGTGCGGCGATCGCGATCCCCGCCGCGGTGCCGACGATGCCGGCAGCCACTGCGGTGCCGGGCTTCTGCGCCGCGTCGACGTAGCGCAGCCGGTTCTTCACGAAGCGTTTCGTGGGGATGAAACCGCCGGCGAACGAGGCGGCGTAGACGGCGGCACCAACCAGGAATCCGATCATACGATCTCCTACGGAACTTGCTACGCTCCGGTTTCTGGCGCAATGTCTGGCACGAGACGCTGTCAGCTCTCAGCTGTCAGCCGTCAGCTACCACAAGCTGAAACGGCTAACAAAAAGCTGATTGCTGATAGCTGAAAGCCGACAGCCATCAGAGACATCGACCTCGTCGAGCGCACGCAGCTCCTCAAGATCGCCGCCTGGTTCGGGCCGGCGGTGTTCGTCATGCTGTCGGGTGCGTGGTATCGGCTCTACGACCTGGGCTCGATCTCCGGGTTGGTGTGCGTCTTGCTGATCGTCCTCAACATCCCGCTCGTGGCGCTCGGCATCTTCGGCATCAACGCGTTCACGAATCGCGCGTCCCGGATCCTGGTGCACGGATTGTACGCGGTGGCCGACATCCCGCCGCCGCGCAGTTACCCGCGACAGGATGTGATGATCGTGCGAGGGCAGTATCGCGAAGCGGCGGAGTACTTCCGCGACCATCTCACCGTCGAGCCTGACGACAATGAAGCACGCCTGCGACTCGCCGATCTGCTCGAGCAGCATCTCGACGATCCAGCGGGCGCCGAGCGACTGTATCTGGAAGTGCGCGGGAGGCAGCCGAACCGTGGGGAAGAGATGCGAGCGGCCAACGGGTTGATCGATCTCTATCGCAAGCGGGGGAATCGTGAGCGGCTGCTGGTAGAGTTGGCGCGCTTTCGGGATCGATATCCCGGGACTTCCGGAGCCGACGCCGCGGCCCGTTTGCTCACGGAGCTTAAGTCCGAGAGCCCTTAGCCGACAGCCGACAGCCGATAGCGTTTCTGGTTTACCACCGCACCGCTGCACTCCCCCACGTAAACCCCGACCCGAACGCCGTCAGGATCAACAGCTCGCCGCGCCCGAAGCGTCCATCGCATACCGCCTCATGCAGCGCGATGGGAATCGATGCCGCCGTCGTGTTCCCGTACTTCTGGATGTTGTTGAAGATCTGGTCATCGCGCAGCTCGAGCTGGCGCTGTACCATCTCGGAGATGCGCAGGTTGGCCTGATGCGCGATCAACAGCTTTACGTCGCTCGTGGTGCAGCCGTTCGTCTGCAGGGCGATCTTCACCGACTCCGGCATCTTCGTCGTCGCATGCTTGAACACCTCTCGTCCTTCCATCTTGATGCGGGCCTTGCCGTCGGCGAGCATCGCGGCGCTGATCCACGGCACGTGCGACAGCCCGGGACCGTCCATCCACAGTTTCTCCGCCTGTCGGCCGTCGCTGAAGAGATGGGTCGAGAGCACACCACGC
>DATFSB010000536.1:0-11784 GCA_035262825.1 Gemmatimonadales bacterium
CCGGCGCTGATGAACGACCGCCGCGTGGGCGTCGAGATCCACACCACGCACGCCCAGGGCATTGATCCCGGCGTGTCGTGGCAACGGCACTTCAGCAACAGTGCGACGGTGGTTCGCGGCGGCGCCACGTATCGCGTCCCACCTCCCACCGAGTTGCTGTGGACCGCAACGGCACACGCGCTGCTCATTCCCGATCTCGCGTTTTTTCTGGTCCGGCTGCTCGACACGGCGCTGATGTGGGCGAGCGGCGCGGCGATCGACTGGGACGAGGTCGCGCGGCGGCTCGATGCGAAAGAAATCGTGGACGGCGCGGCGGCGGCGGCCTGGCTGGGGGCGGCGCGCGTCCTCGCCGGTCAGGAGGAGCTGCCTGCCGCGCTGGCGGGGCGGGTGACGCCCTACGACCTGTCGCGGGCGCTGCGGCTGCGGCTTGCGGTGTTGCGGCGGGTGACGGTGCCCGCGGGGTGGCGCAAGGCTATCGCCTGGTGGTCGAGTGAGGTGGCGCGCCGGTAACGGCGCCGCCGCTAGTGGCGGCCGCCGCCATTCTCAAGCCGCCAGGTGTGGGAGAGGCGCACCAGTCCGATCCCTTCCGACTCCGGCAGCGCGACGCGAAACCGCGCGGCGCGCTTCCACACCACCGTGGGCGACACCTGCAGGCGATGGTCGTAGACGAGGACATGCATCGCGTACGAGCCGCGCGCCAGGGCCAGCGGCTTGTAAGCCAGCTCGAGCGTCATCCGCTCACCGGCGTGCGCGCTCAACTCGATCCCCTGGCGGTTGCAGCGCGTGCCGTGCAACACGTGCCACTCTCGCGCGATCTGCACACCGACCGACACTCCACTGATGTCGCGACGCGCACGCAGATGGAGCCGCGCGACGAGCCCACCCTCGGGGGTGCACAGCGGCTCGGGGCCGCCGCTGCCGCCGTCCAGCTCCACGGATTCGATATCGAGGGGCGAGCGCGCCGGCTCGCCCTCGCGATCGTCGGGGTTGTCCGCCTCTTCCGCTTCGATGATGCGCTCGTACGCCGAAAACGCTTCATCGGGCCGGCCCAGCGCCACGACTCGACCATGATCGAGGAGCAGCGCGGTGTCGCACAGCTGCTCGACGAGGTAGCGCTCGTGGGAGACGAGGACCATCGTGGTCCCGGCCGCCTTGAAGGCGAGCATCCGTCCGAGGCAGCGGTCGCGGAATGCCGTGTCGCCGACGGCGAACGCCTCGTCGATCAGCAGCACCTCGGGCTCGAGGTGCGCCGCGATCGCAAAGCCGAGTCGCAGCGCCATCCCGGACGAGTAGAACTTCACGGGGACGTCGACGAACCGCTCCAGCTCGGCGAACGCGAAGATCGCGTCCAGCTTGGCGCGCAGCTCCCGGCGCGAGAGCCCGAGCAGCGCCCCCTCCAGAAACACGTTCTCGCGACCGGTGAGGTCGCCGTGGAACGATCCTCCCAGAAAGCTGAGCAGCGAGAGCCGGCCGTTCACGCGCACCGATCCTCGCGTCGCGTTCATCATCCCGGCGATGACCTTGAGCATCGTGGATTTACCCGAGCCGTTGGGGCCGACCAGCGCGAACGTCGAGCTCGGCTCGACGGTAAACGACACATCTTCGAGCGCCCACATCGACTTGGGGCGCGGCGGCGGCGAACCGCGGCGCGGCAGCAGGCTGGAAAGGGCTTCTTTGAGGCTGCGGCTGCGCAGGCGGTAGCGCTTCCACACGCCCGAGACGGCGATGCCCACGGTCTACACGGACTCCGCGAAGTACGGCTCGGTCATCCGGAACACCCAGACGCCCACGAGCAGCAGGCCGATCCCGACGGCGAGCGGATACCACAGCACCGAGAGATCGAGCGATCCGGTGCCGAGCAGGGCGGCCCGGGACAGGTCGAAGACGCCGACGAGCGGGTTGAGGTCGTACAGCGTCTTGAACTGGGACGGCACGACCGATTTGGCGTAGGCCACCGGCGTCAACAGCAGCCATACGCGCACGCCGACGTCCACGAGCTGACTCACGTCCCGGTAGAACACATTCAGTGCGGAAGCGATCAGCACGACACCGGTGACGAGGATCCCGAGAATGCAGAACACCGGGATCAGGAGCCAGGCGCTCGCGCTGGGCGTTACGTGCTGCGCGATCATGAGCAGCGCGAGCATGATCGCGGCGAGCAGCGAGTCGATCAGCGCTCCGCCGATCGCCGCGAGCGGCAGCGTCGCCTTCGGGAACGGCGCGTGGGCGACCAGTCCCCGCTCGCTCATCACGGCGCGCGAGCCCCGGGAGATCGCGCCCGCGACGAAGCTCCACAGCACGACGCCGGAAAAGGCGAACAGGGGATACGGAACGCCGTCCGACGGTGCATGGAGAAACGCGCCGAACACCAGGATGTACGCCCCGAGCTCCACCAGCGGGCGACCGAACACCCACAGCGCGCCGAAGAAGGTCTGTTTGTACCGGGACTTCAGGTCTCGGAGAATCAGCTGGTAGAGGAGATCGCGAAACCGCGACAGGCTCGACACGGCTCAAAGCTAATCGGCTTGACGTCTCCCGGACACGGGCGTTGCAACTGTTTGTGGCGCGGCTGCGTCATACGTGTTGACCACGCCGTTGCTCGTGGCCTGTCACTCGAGGAGGCTGTATGCGGTTACTTGCGATTACACTGGTGGCTGCCGGGAGTCTGGCCGTGATGGCGCTCGGTGGTGGTGCCATCGCCGCCGATCGGGCGCCCCGGGCACGGCATAGCGTTGCGGCCGAGAGCACCACCGTGGTCGGCGCGTCTGCGGCGGCGACCCGGCTCTGGTACGGCGGGACTCTGGCGCCGATTCAGGTCCAGGCGACGGCTCCGGCCGGCAAAGCGGCCCCGAAGGCCGACTGTCCGGCGCGAAACTAGTCCTTTCGTCCCCCCGTAGGGTGAGCGAATGTTAAGGAATTACCCCGCGGGGGGATTCGTATGACCGGGAAAGAATTCGTGATGCGCTGGCGCACCGAAATCATCCGAGGAGTGTTGATCCTCGGGGTGGTGTTCGGTATCGGAATGTTCGTCGTATCGATGGTGGGACGCGGCAAGGCGGCGCTGAACGACTTCGGGCATCAGTTTGACCCCGACTTCCTCGGCGCCGATCGCGTACACGGGCAGCCGTGGATGTACGTCAAGCCGCTGGCCGCAGATCGCACCTTGTGGTTGCGCAACATCAACGGCTCGATCACCGTGACGCCGTCCGATGCGCAGACGGTCGAGATCCATGCCGAGCGCACCTACAAGCATGCCCCCGGAGACTCGGTGCAGATCGTCACCGAGGAATCGAACGGCGGGTTGACGGTGTGCGCCGTCTGGCCGGGGCGCTCGTCGGCCTGCGGTCCCGATGGTCACTTCACCTCGGAAGGCAATCGCGGCAACGACGGCGCGGTCGTCTTCGAGGTCAAGCTGCCGCGCGGCGTCAAGCTCGACGCGTCCACCATCAACGGCGACGTCAGCGTCGACGGCGCGAGCGCGCCGGTGGACGCCGTCACTGTGAACGGCGATGTGACCGTCGAAACCGCCAACGGTCCCGTCACGGTGACGACGGTGAACGGGGACGCGCATGCGACGATGCGTGCGCTCACCGGATCGGGCGACGTGAAGGTGACGACGGTGCATGGCGACGCCCAGGTCGACCTGCCGAGCGGCGTCAACGCCGTCGTCGACGGTCACACCGTCGCGGGTGACATCTCGAGCGAGTTCCCACTGACGGTGACCGGGAAATTCGCGTCCCACTCGCTGACCGGCACGCTCGGCAAGGGCGGCCGGCAAATTCACATCACGACGGTGACCGGGGATGTCAACGTGAACGAGGTGGGACCCACGCCTGAGCCGGCGGCGCCGGCTACTGCGCCGGCCCCCGCGCCGCGCCGCCCGCCGGCGCCGGCCCGAGGAAGCTCGCGACCTCGGTCGGGAACGTCTTGATGTCGATCGGCTTGGTGATGTAGCCGTCGAATCCCGCCGCCAGCGCTTTGGCGCGGTCGGCGGCCATCGCGTGGGCCGTGAGGGCGACCACCTTCCAGGGGTGGTCGCCCTTGATCGTCTTCAGGTCCTCCAGCAGTGCGTACCCGTCCCGCCCCGGTAGTTGAATGTCGAGCAGCACGAGATCGGGAGGCGGTGCGTGGGTGCGGACCGTTTCCACGAGAGTGTCGCCGGATGTCAGCGGAATCACCGTGTGTCCCCGCAGCGTCAGGAGCGTCGAGAGCAGCTTCAGACTGTCCGGCTGATCCTCCACCACCACGATGACCGCCATCAGGACACTCCCACGCTGGAGGGACGCGCCACGCTGGGCAGCGTGAACCAGAACGTGCTTCCCCGGCCACGGTCGCTGTCAACGCCGATGCGGCCGCCGTGCAGCTCGACGAGGCGCTTGCACAGGGCGAGTCCCAGCCCCGTGCCCTCGTAGTGGCGGCTGGCGGACGGATCGAGCTGTACAAATTCGCGAAACAGCTTCTGCTGATCGGTGGGCGAAATGCCGATGCCGGTATCGACGACCTCCACCCGCACCCCGTCGGAATCCGGCCGGCCCGCCAGGCGCACCTGGCCGCCTTCGGGTGTGAACTTGATCGCGTTGGAGAGCAGGTTCAGCAGCACCTGGCGGACCCGCACGTGATCCGCGGTCACCGACAGCGGATCGCCCGGGAGATCGAGATCGAAGCGATGCCGGCGCTTTTCCGTCTGGGCCCGCACGCTGTCGGCCGCCTCGTGCAACAGCTGCCGCAGATCGATCGGCTCGAGCGTGAGCTTGAGGTGGCCCGCCTCGATCTTCGAGAGATCCAGGAGCTCGCTGATGAGCTGCAGCAGGTGGCGGCCGTTGCGCGCCACCGTTTCGAGGAAGTCGCGCTGCGTGTCCGAGAGAGCCCCGATCTCCTCGGTGAGCAGCATGTCGCTGAAGCCGATGATGCTGTTCAGCGGTGTGCGCAGCTCGTGCGACATGTTGGCCAGGAAGTCGCTCTTCAGGCGATTGGCCTTCGCGAGCTCTTCGTTGAGGCGCGTCAGCTCGTCCGACTGCTCCTCGAGGTACATCGCCGTCTTGCGGACTTCGGTCGCGAGACGACGCGTGTGCTGGAACGCCGATTCGCGCTCGCACGCGATCGCCAGATTCGGGAGCGCGAGCGTCAACGCGTCGAGCCCGGCCGGCGTGAGCGGCTCCGCGGGAAGGGCGACGAGCAGGCCCATGAGGCGCCCTGCCGAGCGCAGCGGCGCGACCACGGTCTCGGCGCCGGCCGTGGGCGGGAGTTTGAGCTTCGCTCGTGTCGTCGTGTGCTGATCGCCGTTCAATCGCAGGACGCCGCTGCCGGCTTCCCCCACGATGTCCCGCACGGTAATCCGCGACACCGGAGAGCCCGTGACGCTGCGTGCAGCCGTCGGCTCCCACTCGTTTGCTTCATAATCCGGCTGGTACAGCACCAGGGCCGCGCTCCCCGTCGCCTCGGCGATTACGTCGAGGGCGGGGGTGAGGCCGGCACCCTCTCGTGGAGCCGCGTTGAGCGCGGCGAGGAGGCGGGATGTGTACTCCTGTATGCGCGCGCGCCAGGCGAGCGTCTGGCTCATGCGGTTCACGCCACGGCCGATGGTCCCGAACTCGGCGCCGTCTTCCGGGAGGTGGAGGTCGTACTCCCCCGTCTCAACGCGCTCCAGGGCGGCGACGATGGTGCCGAACGGCTCCGCGAGGCGTCGCCGGCTGTACACGAGGCCGATGCCGAGGGCGATAAGGACGGCGACGGTGATGATCGTCGTGCCGAGCGCGGCCTGTTGCGCCGAATCGCTCAGGTCGAGAACGATGTCGCGAATATGACTGCGCTGCTGCTCGAGCGCCGGGGATGGGTTGAGCACGCGCAACTGGTCGAGCGTTTGCATCACGGCGAGCGCATTCTGCTGCGTCTGGCGCGCGTTGATCCAGGACGTCAGGGCAATGGTGAGCCCCGCCAGCGTCACCGCGAAGAACGTGGCGACGAACAGCCGCGTGATGCTCGGCGCCCGCCGGACCGGGCGGGTGGAGAGGGGGGCGGGGGTGGTCATGCGCCCTAATTAGTAGGGTTGTAGGGCGGCTTCCGACAAGGGTCCTGCCTTCGTATCCTTAAGTATCTCCTCCTGTTCGGCAGCTTGAACGAAGCCTTCGACGCCCTGAAAGCGGCGCTCGCCGACCGCTATACGCTCGAGCGGGAGCTCGGGCGCGGCGGCATGGCCACCGTCTATCTCGCCGGAGACGTGAAGCACCGGCGCAACGTGGCCATCAAGGTGCTCCATCCCGAGATCGGTGCCGCCATCGGTCCGGAGCGGTTTCTGCGCGAGATCGAAATCGCGGCGTCGCTCCAGCATCCGCACATCCTGCCCCTGTACGACTCCGGTGAGGCTGCCGGGAACCTGTACTACGTCATGCCGTTCGTGGAGGGCGAGTCGCTGCGGGACCGGCTCAATCGGGAGCATCAGCTGCCGCAGGAAGACGTCATCAAGATCACCAACGAAGTCGCCAGTGCCCTGGGGTACGCGCACAGCCGCGAGATCGTGCACCGCGATATCAAACCCGAGAACATCATGCTCTCGGGCGGATCCGCGATCGTAGCGGATTTCGGGATTGCGCGCGCGGCATCCGCGGTGGAGCAGCAGCAGCTCACGCAGACGGGCACGGTCATCGGCACGCCGCTGTACATGAGCCCGGAACAGTCCGTCGGCAGCGACATCGACGGCCGCAGCGACGAATACAGCCTCGCCTGCGTCGTCTACGAGATGCTCGTGGGCGAGCCGCCCTTCACCGGGCCGAACGTCCAGGCGATCATCGCCCGCCATTCGATGCAGGCGGTGTCCCCGCCCTCCATTATCCGCCTGTCGATTCCGGAGACGATGGAGCGGGCGCTGCTCAAGGCGCTCGAAAAGGTGCCGGCCGATCGCTATCCGACGGTCATCATGTTCGCGGAAGCGTTCGCGGCGCCGTCGACCGTATCCGCGGCCATGCGACGGCAGAGCACGACCACGACGCCTGCAGCGATGCGCCCTTCTGTCACGCTGCAGGTCCCGGTGCCCAGCCGTCATACGCTGCGGTGGGCGGTCCCGGTGTTGGTATTGGTGCTCGCGGGGTGGCTGACACGCGGCAAGTGGCTGCATCGCGGCAGCGAATCGAGTGGTCCCGATCCTCGCAACATCGCCGTGCTTTTCTTCGATGACAACAGTCCCGGGAAATCGCTCGGCTATCTCGCCGATGGTCTGACCGAGAGCCTGATCTACGAGCTCGGTCAGGTGGGTTCCCTGAAGGTGATTTCCCGCTATGGCGTTGCCCCCTACAAGAACACGACCGTCACTCCGGACAGCCTGGCGCGCGCGTTGAAGGTCGGCACGGTGGTCCATGGAACTGTGTCGCAATCGGGTGACCGGTTGCGCGTCATCGTCGACATGATCAACACCGCCGACGGCAGTGTGCAGACCAGTCCGGCGATCGAACGCGAACATGGCGACCTGTTCGGCCTGCAGGATGCGCTGGCCAACCAGGTATCACAGTTCCTGCGGACGCGCGTCGGCCAGGTGGTGCAGCAAATCCAGACCCGGGCCGGGACGACGAACGCGGCGGCGTGGGAGTTGGTGCAGCGCGCCCAGGCGGGCAAGGAGTCGGTGGATTCGCTCGTGACGGCGGGAGACAAAGCGCAGGCGAGCCGCGCCCTGGCGCTCGCGGATTCGCAGTTGGCGCGCGCGGCGACGATGGACGCGAGATGGGCGCTCCCCGTGGTCAATCGCGGTTGGGTCGCCTTCGAGCAGCGCAAGCTGGTCGGCTGGGACAAGACCCCGGCGTCGGGCTGGACGGGGAAGGGGCTGGCGTTCGCGGATCAGGCGCTCAAGATCCGCCCGGGGGACCCGGAGGCGCTGCGACTGCGTGGAACGATGCGCTATATCCGGTTCCTGCTCGCACTCGATCCCTACCCGCTGACGCCTGCGCAGCTGCTCGATTCGGCAGCAGCAGACCTCCGAGCCGGAGCCGATTCGACCAATCCCAATCGCGCGTCTGCCTGGTCGCTCCTCAGCCACCTGGAGGCGCGGAAATCAGATCCGGCTGCGGGAAAGATCGCGGCGTATAACGCGCTCGAAAGCGACCCCTACCTCATCGACGCTAACGAAGTGTTGTATCGCCTGTCCTCCATGTCAGTGGACCTGGAGGATCCCGCTGGGGCCGAGCGGTGGTGCACGGAAGGAGGCCGTCGCTTCCCTAAGGACCCATACTTCACCGAATGCCAGGTCGAGCAAATGGCGATTCCGGGGCAACCGCCTGACGTCGCGAAAGCGTGGCGCATTCTGGAACAGGATGTGGCGCTGTGGTCCCCCGACCAGCGCGACTTCCGGCGCCGTCGGGATCAGCTGCTGGTGGCGTTCGTACTGTTGAACGCCGGTTTGAAGGACAGCGCCGACCGCGTGGCACGCCGGTCTCGGGCCGATGCGACAGTGGACCCCACGCGGGATTTGCTCTACACCGAAGCCATGCTGCGCAACCGCCTCGGCGACCGCGATGAGTCGTTGCGCCTCCTCACGGAATACCTCGCCGCCAATCCGCAGGATCGGATAACGATTGCGAACGACCAGTCGTGGTGGTGGCGCGGCGTGCACGAGGACCCCCGCTTCAAACAGCTCGTTGGCCTGAAATAGTTGTTGCGACCCTACCGCGTTGTCGCAGGCGTGCAGCACGGGGAAATGCTCACAAGGACGGGGTACTGCCGCGCACCTCCGGTGCGTAACTTGCATCACGATCTACGCCTACCCGACTGCCCACATGGAGGAAGTACATGCAGATTCGCATGAGCCTGGCGGCCCTGTCTGTCATCGCGCTGGTTGTGGCGTGCGGTGATCCGCAGGACCGGAATGCCGCCCAGACAGACACTCCGGTCGCGCCGTCCTTCTCGAACAACGCTCCCCCGAACTCGTTCAGCACCACGTGCTCGTTCACGACGGCGAGTCAATTCGCGGGCAGTTATTTCACCAACAACGACACAACCAAAGTCGTCCGCGCGCTGATTGCGAGCATGAAGACAGCGGGCGCCGGCACCACCTCGGCCGCCAATCTCGGGTTCGACGTGCTGGCGCACGTCGCAGCGAACGTGGCCGTGAACCCCGATTTCACGACCGGGTCGGCGTTCGTCAACGAAATCATCAAGTGCATGTTCACTAATGCGAACGCCTGGCCGGCGAGCTACACCGCGCCGACGCCCGGTCCCGAGGACTTCACGGTCGCTCTCGACGCTACCCGGAACGGCGCGTTCGGCGTCCGCGGCGGGTCGTCGGATCCCACGGACCCCGTCCTCGCCCGACTCGGTGCGTATTCAGGCGTGAATCCGCCGAGCGGCTTTTCGTGGCCGGCGATCCTGTCGGGGAATACTGTGCCGCGCGTGCTGTTGTATGGGCGGCCGTCGACTGCGCAACCCGGAGTCGACTCCAACACGTTCTACAATTGGCGTGCGGTCGCGCGTAACACCACGTTCACCCCGGCGGCGATCGTCGGCGTCTGCATCGACGCGAGCACCAACTCGTTCGGTGGTATGAAGGCGGTGGTGCGGAAGCAGGATCAGCTGGGGACGTCGTTCCTGCCATTCGCGGACGCTGGCTTCCTCATCTCCGGCGTCAGCTGCACTGGTCCCGTGAGCCTGCAGCAGGGCTTCATGGGGATGCTGGCCCAGGGGATCTTCAACCTCGGCAACTCGTTCTTGGGGCCCAAGCCGCTGTCGGCAGCGCGTATGATGAATCCCGGCGGCCTCGCCGGCTCGACCAGCGGGATCCACACCGATTACGGCCCCGACGAGGTGGACAGCGTCTTCTTGAGCTTCACGGTACAGCCGCATGATGCGAGGGTCTGCAATGTGTCGGTCGGCTCCGGGTGCTCGGGGACCCAGACTATTTCCCCGGTCACGGTGCTCGCCAAGTGGCACGGATTCCCCGTCGGGGGTGTGCGGGTCACGGTCCTGCCGGTCAACAACAACGGTACCCCGGTGGAGATACGCGGTGTCGCGACCCTGGTCACCGGCGAGGACGGAACGGTGACGTACACCGACCTCGGCCTCACGAAGACAGGTGGATATGCACTGCTGACGAACGCGGAGCTGGTCGAACAGCGGTCGTCGCAGATCGTCATCCCACATGTGACGTCGACGAAGTTCAACGTGCGGCCGTAGAAAAGCGTGAGGCGTGAGAAGTAAGAAGTAAGAATGAAGAAGTGAGATGTGAGGGGTGAGAAGAGGTGAGGGGTGAGCGATAAACGGTGATGTTCCCGTTTGCTTCTCGCCTCTCACCTCGTACGTCTCACGCATCTGTCTCTGCCTCACCCCGGCGCATAGCTTCCTTGCCGTGATCGTCCACGGCACCGTCCGCGTCCCCGGAGACAAGAGTATCTCGCATCGTGCGCTGCTCCTCGCCGCGCTCGCGCGCGGGACCAGCGCCTGTACCGGCCTCCTGACCGGAGACGACGTTCGGCACACCGCCGCCCTGCTGCGCAGCCTTGGCGTCGGCGTTGCTCCGCTGCGTGCCCGCGCCGTCGTCACGGTGCGCGGGGCGCGCTTCAAGTCTCCCCGCGGAACGCTCGACTGCGGCAACTCGGGGACGACGGCGCGCCTCGGGCTCGGCGCCATTGCGGGCCATCCGATTCGCGCCCGGCTCACGGGCGACGCGTCACTGCGCCGCCGGCCGATGCGGCGCGTCGTCGATCCGCTGCGAACGATGGGCGCCAGGTTTCAGGATGGGGCCGAACACCTCCCGGTGACGATCCAGGGCGGCCGGTTACAGGGGATCGCCTACGAGTCCCCGGTTGCGAGTGCGCAGGTCAAGAGCGCCATCCTGTTCGCCGCGCTGGCGTCACGGGTCCCGGTCACCGTCGCCGAGCCGTACCCCTCGCGCGACCACACCGAGCGGCTTTTTGTCCACCTGGGCCTGGATTTGAGAGTGACCAATGGCGCCGTCAGCTATCAGCCGTCGGCTGCCGCAGTGCCGCCCTTCGAGCTCGCGATCCCCGGAGATTTCTCATCAGCGGCGTTTCTCATCGGCGCCGCTCTGCTCGCCGAAAGTGGCGAGCTCTTGATCGAGGGAGTCGGCGTCAACCCCACGCGCACCGGATTCCTCGTGGCGCTGCAGCGGATGGGGGGGCATGTCGAGAGGCTCAATCTTGGCGCCGCAGGGGGAGAGCCGGTTGCCGATCTGCTGGTGCGGCCCGCCGAGCTCACCGGCACCGAGGTGCCGGCGGCGGAGGTGCCGACGCTGATCGATGAGATCCCGCTGCTCGCGGTATTGGCGAGCCGCGCGCAGGGTGAAACCGTGTTTCGCGATGTGAGCGAGCTACGGGTAAAGGAAAGCGATCGCCTGGAGCTGATCGCTACGAATCTGCGGCGACTGGGAGTCGCGGCGGAGGCGCGGGGCAACGACCTGTTCGTTTTCGGCACCGACCGGCCCCCGCGCGGTGCGGTCGAAACGGCGCGCGATCATCGGCTGGTGATGGCGTTCGCCGTACTGGCGACGGTCCCCGGCGCGGCGGTGCGACTCTCGGAACGTCGTTCGGTGGCAATCAGCTACCCGGGATTCTTTCGTACGCTGCAGGCGATCGGGCGCGGTGCGCGTCATCGCGATTGACGGTCCGGCGGCGTCCGGCAAGTCGTCCACGGCCGCGCTCGTTGCCGAGCGGCTGGGGTGGGCGCATCTCGACTCCGGGGCGCTGTACCGCGCCCTCACGCTCGCGGCACTGGACCGGCTCGGTGCGGAGGTCGCCGGAGGAGCGGAGGGGTGGCCGGTGCAACGCATCCTGGCGTTGGCCGACGAGC
>DATFSB010000537.1:0-2345 GCA_035262825.1 Gemmatimonadales bacterium
CGCGGGCTCGCCCTCGAGAAGGTGCTCACCTTCCCACAGCCGGCTCAGGCCCTCGCTCGCCTCGCCGAGCTGCGCCAGGACCCAAGCGGAGGAGGCGGCCGACCGAGAGAGCAGTTGGCCGACGTTCCCCGCCCTGATCACCGATTCCGCATGCTCGATCAGCGAGCGCGCTTGCGCCCAGTCACCCCTCCGCAGGTGAACTGTGCCTGCGAGGTTGTGGACCAAGCCGACGGTGAACGCATGCTGCGTCCGCGCTGCGATCCGGATCGCCTCGGCTGCGGGCTCGACCGCTTCGGCGAATCGGCCGAGCTCGGCCAGGCTCGCGATCGCGACCATCCCTACGATGCCGAGGATCAATTGAACCCAGCGGGCACTCGAGGTCGGCATCGCCTGATTGCCTGCCGCGGTCATTGTCATGTCGTCCACCTCCATCGTGGACTTGCTCCGCTCGCGCGATTAGCCGGAGTGACTCGACCTCGCCGTGCGCTTGCAATGGTCTTCAAGGTCAGAGAATACGCGAGCGACAAGTGTGGGGTAAGGGGTGGAACTCGGCCAGGGGCTGTAGCGAGCCCCTGGCCGCTTGTCCCGGGCGGTTACTTCTTGCAGTCGACGCCCCCAACGATCTTCTTGGTATCACCTTCGAGCGCGAGGACGTGCAAGCCGGTGTCCGCGCGGTCGACGATGTAGACGCACCCGCGGTCGTCCGTCGCGACGTTGTTCGTCTGGATCACCCGTCTGCACACATTCGGGTTGCCCTGGTACGGGCCGCACCGAAAATCGGTGTTGTTCGTGACTCTGGGGATGAAGAAGGCCACGTCCTGCGGGTTGTACGGATCGCGGATGTCGAAGGCGCGCACGCCGGCGTTGAAGTACGAGACGAAGACGATCTTCTGGTAGAAGGGTGGCCCGAACTCCTCATTGGTCGCGTGCGGGCCGAAGCGGCCGCCCTTATCGCAAAACTGACCCTCTGACGCGGGCACCTGCGCCGTGGCGACCGACTGCGGTCTGCTTTCATCGTTCACGTCTGTCACGAACGTCAAGTGGCGGAACTCACTGCAGAACTGCGCCGTCGCCTCGGACGTCACCACGACGAAGTCGCCCCCGGCGTTGTTTTTGTCGTTCCCCGTATCGGTCACGAAGTCCGGGATCGTGAGCGTGCCGATCGGGAAGCTGGTGTGAGCGCCGTTGTCCGGGTTCATTATCAAGCGCCCGAGCTCCGCCGTCTTGAAGTCAGCAGTAGCGCAGGAAGGAGGGGTAAGTGTGGACGCAGCCGAGCCGCACTTGACCCCCGTGCCGAAGGGCGGGGGCAGCAGCTTGGTGCGGTCGACGATCTGCATGACCCCATTGGAGCCGGTGCCGTACGCGAAATACACACGGTCGAGGGTGGCGCCCGTCCCAGCGATGGGGTTGGTGGCGGCGTTGGGCCCGGTCGAGATGGGACCGTGGATGCTGGGTACCGCAGTGAAGCGGGGTGGAAGCGCGCCGCCCGGCTGCTGCCCGTCGAGCGCCCAGTCGCGGAGGAACACTGGACTCGCCGGGTTGCTGAGATCGAAGATGAAGATGTGGTTGCCCGGCCGCCATCCACTCGCGGTGTCGTTGCCGCGCCTGCCGACGATGTAGGCAATCCCCGTGTCGCATTCCCACCAGCTCTTGTGGGTCCCGGCGAGGGCCCCTGCCGCGCCCGTCTGCGCACCAATGACAGGGTTGCCTACGGCAACGGTCCGGACCCCAACAGGGGCGCTCGGGATCGTCACGTCCCAGATCTCGTGGGCGGAGTTGGCGTAGCTGCGTAGCATGTACACCTTGTTGTCGTGGATCGGCAGCGTGTTGCCATCGCACACGCGGACCATCTGCGCCCCGCCGGTGCCGGGAGTACCCGGAATACCGTTGTTGACCGGGATGTGGACGAGGAGCACGGGCTGGCCCGGATCGGTCACGTCGACGATCGACGTACCATTCGACTCGTTCTGGCCAGTCAGGTGATTGAACGACGGGAGGGGTCCTCCGCCCGGGAGCAGGTTCTCACCCTGGTTGGCCAATGCGTGATGGCCAGTGAAGAGCATGTACCGGTTGCCTGAATACTTGTGGATCGTCGGCTGGTAGGTCGAACGAGCCTGGAGATCACTAGTTCCAACGAGTTTCAGGTCGTGGTGCCGTTCCTGGTCGAAGTTGTCGCCTGGACCAGCCAACACTCCGGCGGTGACCATCAGGACCGTGCCGGCGAGCACTACTCCGACGATCACGAGCATCTTCGATCGCGTCATGGAACTCTCCTTGTGCGCCGGGCTAAACCGCGAGGTGTTGCGAAGAAGAGTCGTACGAGTCTAGTGTAGGAGCGCCTCCTC
>DATFSB010000538.1:0-2098 GCA_035262825.1 Gemmatimonadales bacterium
CGCGCGCAACGGTCGGGTGGATACGCTGTTCATCGACCAGGCGCGCGAGCTGCTCACGTCGACGCGTCTCTTGCTGCAGTGCCCGGCAGGCAAGGATCCGCATCTCAAGCCGCTGCTCGAGGACCTGGAGCTCGTGCTGGCCCAGATCGCCCTGCTCCCCGGCGGCCGGCGCGACACGCTGGACGTCGACCTCATCACACAGGGCATGGACCAACAAAGCGTGCTCACTCGTCTGCGGACGGCGATTCCCGCCGGTCCCGCGAGTGCACCGCGTACCCAAGGAGCGCTGTAACGATGTTCGCAACACCATGGCTGGTCGCCGCCGTTTCCCTCGCACTGCAGCAGCCTGCGGCCCCGGCCCCTGCAACCCCTCCAGCACCAGCGGCGGCTGCGACGCGAGCCGCGCGGGCGTTGCGCGGCATCGACGCGCAGCTCGAGGGCGCATCGTCGGCGCTCCTGTCTGTTCAGGCGGATCTCTCGTCACTCACCGGGATGTCCGGCCTGTCCGGTTTGACTGGACTGTCGGGGCTGACTGGACTGTCGGGGCTGACTGGATTATCCGGCCTGTCACAGTTGTCCGGTCTTTCTGGGCTGAGCGCGCTCAGCTCCTTGTCGGGGTTGGAGGCGCTGGGCGCGGACTTCGATTCCTACGAGCCGGCCGAAGACCCTCCGCCCGCCTGGGCCGACCAGGATCCCGGTGATTCGCTGTACCGCTCAGCGCGGAGCCTGTTGAACCGTGGGCGGTACGACGATGCCGCGACTGCCTTCGCGAATCTCATCAAACGCTACCCGCGTTCGGACTACACACCGGACGCGTACTACTGGCAGGCGTTCGCGCTCTACAAGACTGGCGACGCAGCCAACTACCGTCTCGCGCGCACCCTCCTGAAGAGCCAGAAGAAGAACTTCCCGCGTGCGTCGACTCGCGGTGACGCCGATGCGCTGCTCGCCCAGGTGCAGGGCGCACTCGCGAAACAGGGGGATCCGGAAGGGGTTGCTTCGACACACGACGTCGCGGATTCGGCCCGGCACCCCTGCTCCAGCAGCGACGATGACGACGATCCTCGCATCGCGGCACTCAACGCCCTGTTGCAGATGGACGCTGAGTCGGCCATGCCGATCCTGAAGCAGGTGCTGGCGCGCCGCGACAATTGCAGCGTGCAGCTGCGCCGCAAGGCGGTGTTCATCATCTCGCAGAAGCGCACCGCGGAAACCGAGGACATCCTGCTAAGCGCCGCGCGCGGCGATCCCGACCAAGAAGTGCGGGAGCAGGCGGTGTTCTGGCTCTCGCAAGTGGGGAGCGAGAAGGCGGTGACCGCGCTCGACTCGATTCTCCAGTCCTCGACCGACGAGGAGATCCAGAAGAAAGCGCTGTTCGCCCTGTCGCAGATCCGCGTCGACCGCGCCGGCCAGATCCTGCGCGACTTCGCCGAAAAGGCCAGCGCTTCAGACGACGCGCGCGAGCAGGCGATCTTCTGGCTCGGCCAGGCGCACTCGGCCCAGAACGCCGCCTTCCTGCGCGGACTCTACACCAGGCTCAACTCCGACGACCTGAAGGAGAAGGTTATCTTCTCGCTCAGCCAGATGCGCGACCCCGACAACGGGCGCTGGCTGCTCGACCTGGCGCAGAACGAGCGCGAGCCGGTCGAGATGCGCAAGAAGGCGCTGTTTTGGGCGGGCCAGACCGGAGCGTCCCTCCCCGACCTGGCCGGCATCTACGACCGCACGACGAACGAAGAGATGAAGGAGCAGTTGATCTTCGTCTACTCGCAGCGGCACGAGACGGAGGCAGTGGACAAGCTGATCGACATCGCCAAACACGATCCCAACGCCGAGCTACGGAAGAAGGCGGTGTTCTGGCTCGGGCAGTCGCACGACCCGCGCGCCCGCCAGGCGCTGCTGGACATCATCAACCAATGAAGACACTCCTCGTGGTCACCGCGGCGGTGTTCGGGCTCGCCTCGCCCGCCGCGGCACAGACGCTGGGGGCGCGGATCGCCCAGGCCCCCGATGGCGACGTCCGCGTGGCGTTCACCGCCCACGAGGGCGTGTATGGAAACGGCCACAACGTGATCCAGTGGGGCTGCAACAATGGCCA
>DATFSB010000539.1:0-3588 GCA_035262825.1 Gemmatimonadales bacterium
GCGAACAGGCCTCCGTCCCGATCACCCGCGGTCGGTTCAACTCATCCGTGCCTCGCGGTGGCCCCTCCGTCGCGGACCTGGTGTGTGCTGCCGATGACGGCTCGTGGGACGCCGTGATCACGGTCGTGCGCGCGCAACGCGTCCCGCTCGAGCAGCAGGTGAGCAATTGGCCGTGGACCCGCGACCCTCGCACCGGTTATGACCTGACCAGCGATGGGAAGCTCCTCTTCGAGCTGCAGATCCACGAGGATGACGACGGCGGCACTGGCCATGCGCCCCGACCGATCATCGTCTATGAGCTCTTTGAGCAGGCGGAGGCGGCGGCCGACGCACTGATCCAGTGGTGGCGGCGATCAGCGCGGTTCCGCGTTGCTACCCCGGTCCCAGACCAGCGAGCTCGACAAAGGCGCGACGCGCGGATCGCTGAGCACCGCCGTACGGCATCGGCTTCATCGCATGTGCGCTTCGACGACGCAGCCTTGGTGGAGGCCGCGGATGTGGCCGCTATCGACCCGGCGACGCTTGCGCTGCATTTCCCACGCGACCGCGGCGGCGGTTTTCTGCGCTCCGCCGTGGTCGCCCTCACGTCGCTCGATGGGGCGCCACCGCACCTGCGCAGCCGCTGGTTGGCGGTCCGCGCCAAAGGGGACGAACTCCATGTCGGCGTCGAGGAACTCATTGGCGGCAATCAGGCTTACCGCTGGAATTCGACGCGATGGATGTGGGACCGCCGCCATGCCGATACCCAGCCGCCCGACCGCTGGCAGCTCGACAACGCCGCGCAGGCCAAGCCTTACCTCGACGCACTTGCGGCCGGCCGGGTGACCGAGGCGCTCAACCTCGCCGGCGTGGCCGTCGACGCTCAGTTGGCAAAACTCTTGCGAGGTGAGCCGACGCGCAACTATCGCGCCGAACTGACCAAGAAATGGGTGGCCAACCTGTATGCCGGTCTCACCGAGTCTGCACCGTGGAGGTTCGCGGCAGCGTACGCTGCGTGGCTCACCGAGCGCGGTGGGCCTCCGAAGCCAGCCGCAATGTTCGGGCTGAAAGGAATGACCCAGGCCCGCAAGCCAAAGGTGACGCTGGATCGGATACCGTCGGGAATTATTCTCAGATTGGAGTTCAGCGGCGGCAATCTCATCCTGCCGAGCGCTCTCTGGACCGTCCCCGCAGATTTGGCGTGACGACGCCGCGCGACGGAGAGCATCATGGCTGCGGATACCGCCCATTGGCTTGAATTGACGGAGTTCGCTCGTTGCGAGCCGAGCGCTTTGGCCTTTCGCGCGCTGGCGGCGCTGCTCGATACCTGGCCGGGCGATGATCAGGCAGCGGCCATAGCGTATGCCGACAACCTCCTGAGCACGTGGCCCGATGCCGTTCGGCTCGCGCCATGGTCCTGGTGCAAGGCAGCCGCGACGGGCGCCGTGCCGCCGACCTGGCCGTTGGTCCGTGCGCTGCAACTCCGCAGCAGCCATCTCACCAAGGGCACCGTCGATCTGGCGCGCGTGGCGCATCACGCGAGCCTCGAGCAAATCACGGTGTTGCAGGTCCCGTTCTACTCGGGCTTTCAGGAGCTCTCGCTCCTTTACCATCGTCCCGAGGCATTCCGCGCCCTCAAGACGCTGCACGCCGCCGATAAGTATGACGACGGCGAGGTTCGGGCACTCGCGGCCTCGCCGCTGTGGCGAACCCTGGAGGCATTTGAGATCGGCGACCTGACCGATTCGCTGCTGCACAACGATGCCAGCCGGATCGTACCGCAGCTCGATCGCCTGGCCCCCGTCCGGCATCTGATGCTGCGGTCCCTCGACCTCGTTGCGATCTGGGCGGTCAGCGACCTGCCGCAATTGCGGTCAGTGGCGGTCTTCATTCGCTCGGTCGAGGAAGCGCGGGCGTTGGCCGCTCGCCCCGAGCTGTCCCGGCTGAGCTCGCTGTCGATGGCGTTCCGCTGCGGCTTCAACGGCAGCGCGCCGTTCGAGCCGTTCCTCGGCAACGTCATCGAAGCCGACGAAGAGGCTGCCGACGCTTTCTTCCGTCATGCCCGACTGGACCGACTGGAGACGCTCGCGCTCGTCGGCTACCGGGCGGGCTACTGGGGACGCGAAGGCCTGGGGCGAGGTGGACTGCGTGCCCTGATCGCCTCTGGCCTGCTGCAGCGCCTGAAGCACCTGCGGCTGCAACTGCTCCCCCTGGGCGACGAGGGTGTCGCTTCCCTCGCCCCGGCACTCGGGAAGCAGCTGGAAACCCTCGAGCTGCTCGACATCTATTGCAAGGGAGACGGCGCTGCCGCCCTGACCGCTTCGCCCTGCCTGTCGTCCTTGCAGCGTCTGGACCTGTCCGCCAATCGGATCGACGCGGAGCGTTTTGTCCGGATGGCGAGTGTCCCGATGCCGCACCTGCGATGCCTCGACCTCAGCGGCCCGCGCGTCAATGCCTACTACATGAACGTCGGCCAGCAACCTTTGCTGGATAGCGGGGCGGCGGCATGGGCCAACAGCGCCAATGCCGAGCGATTGAAAGAGCTCCGGTTCGGCAACTGCCATCTGACGGACGACGCGTTGACGGCCGTCTTCCAGTCCTCCCGATTGCGCAGCCTCGAGCAGCTGGATCTGTCGCACAACGCGTTCACGGCGGCTGCCATCGCGCGAGCCGCCGACGCCTCGTTATGGCAAACGCTCCGGGAGGTCGGGCTGAACGATTGCAGGCTCGACAATGCGGCGGTGGACGCGTTGGCGCGCGTGCCGCACGCACCGGCCCTGCGCGCGCTGCAGCTGGCCTACAACAGCATTGGCCCAAGCGGCGCGGCAGCGCTGGCTGCCTGGCCCGCGCTGGGGCGTGTCTGGCAGCTGGACCTGCACGACAACCTCATCGGGGACGACGGCCTGATCGCCCTCGCCCGGTCACGTCACCTCGGCCGTCTGTTGGAGCTCGATCTCGAGCAGGACATCTGGAACAGCCGGGCGTTCGCCTTCAGCGACCATGCGGCGCAAGCGCTCGCCACCGCGCCGGGGCTGGCGCGTCTCGACGGCCTGTTCAGCGGCTGTGTGGATGAGTATCACGCAACCGCGTACTCGCCCGGCTTCAGCAAGGACGGACTCCGGGCGCTGCGCGCGGCGCGCGGGATCCGGCCGGCGTTCAGGGCATGCTGCGGCGACTTCTCGGGAGTCGAAGAATACCACGAGCAGGCCGAATTCGACGAAGCAGCCGAACTCACCGATCGCGATTTCCGCACCCACCGATTCACGCTGAACGACGAGGAAGCCGCGACGGGCGAGCACCGGATGCAGCAGGTTCGCTATCCGGGCGCCGACGCACCTGGCTTCGATGCGGAGAGGCCGCCGGAAATTCGGCCTTCGCTCCCGGAGCTCACCTTCGACGACGAGGACATTCTTGAGGGCATCGAGTTCAGCGACCCCACACCGCGAACGGACACCGCCGCGCGGCTCACCCTGTCGCTGGAAGACCCTCTGCGGCCGCTCCCGGACCAAGTTGGCAAATGGCTGTCGGACACCCTCGGGAGCATTTTCCGGACGGCCGCGCTGGGGTCTTTCGAAACGAGCGGCAGCGTCGGGCGAGCGGGAGCGCCCG
>DATFSB010000540.1:0-4429 GCA_035262825.1 Gemmatimonadales bacterium
GGCGACGAGCAGCCGGTCGCCCAGCCGGCCGCGGTAAGGCGCGAACGACGCCGCGAACTCTCCCACCGCACCGACCAGCGCCGGCTCGCGCCGCACGATGTCGGCCGCGGCGGCCGCGTGCAATTTGGCACTCTCGGGCCCAAGCTCCAACATCGAGCCGACCACCACCGCCAGCGGCCGGCCCCGCTCGCGAGCCAGCCAGGCCGCCGACTCGACCGCCCGTTCGAGCGACCGGGGGTTGGCGTTGTACGTGTCGTCGATGATCGTGAGATCGCCGACGTGGACCACCCGGCCGCGGCCGCCGGGGACGCTCACCCGGGGCAACGCCTCGAGCGCCTGTGCGGGATCGACCCCCAGCTCGCGAGCCACCGCGATGGCGATCATCGCATTCTCGGCCTGATGCAGGCCGAAGAGTGGCAGCACAACTTCCCGCCCGAGAAACCGCACGCGGCAGCGCCCGTGCTCGTCCAGCCCCACCGCTTCGGCCTGCAGGTCCGCGGGCGGTTTCGTACCGGCCACGATCGTGCGCGTGCGACGGCGCGCCTGCTCGGCGAGCTCGCGCGGATCGATGCCGACGACGGCGAGCGGAATCCCATCGATGAGCGACAACTTCTCGCGCAGCACCCCTTCCAGCGAGCCGAATCCCTCGACGTGAGCATATCCCACGTTCGTGATGACGCCGATCTCCGGCTCGATCACGTCCCGCAACCGCGCGACCTCACCCGGCACGCTCGCCCCGGCTTCGATCACCAACGCCTGAGTGTCGTCCGGCGCCGCGAGAATCGTGAGCGGCACGCCGATCTCGTTGTTGAGGTTCGCCGCGGTGGCGTGCACGCGGTAGCGCGGCGACAGGGCGACGCGAATCAGCTCCTTGGTGCTCGTCTTGCCGCTGGATCCCGTGATCGCCACGACGGGGCTGCCGGCCGGCAGGAAACGCCGGCGCGCCCGCGCCAGGGCTCCGAGCGCTGTGAGCGTGTCGTCGACCTGATAGAAAACGAGTCCGGGCACGGCGGCGGTGCCGCGTCGCACGACGGCTGCCTTCGCGCCCCTGGCCTGCGCCTCGGCGAGAAACTCGTGCGCGTCGAAGCGCGGTCCCTTGAGAGCTACGAATAGATCGCCGAGGCCGATGGTACGCGTGTCGGTCGAGACTTTGGTGTACGCCCCCACCCCTGGCGCGGGTACCCCCAGCGCCGCCGCGACGCGCTCGCTGGTGCAGAACGTCACGACGCGCCGAGCTCCCGGATGATCTCTCGCTCGTCGAACGGTTGTTTCACCGTCCCGATGACCTGATAGGTCTCGTGGCCCTTGCCCGCGAGCAACACCGTGTCGCCGGGGCCGGCGAGCGACAGGGCCAGCGCGATCGCCTCGCGCCGGTCGGCCACGCGGTGATGCGGTTTCCCGCTCATCCCCGCTTCGACCTCATCGAGGATACGCTCGGGATCCTCGGTGCGCGGGTTGTCCGAAGTCGCGATGGCGACGTCCCCCAGCCGCACCGCGATCTCCCCCATCGGGGCGCGCTTGCCGCGATCGCGATCGCCACCGGCGCCAAAGACGACGATCAGCTGCTTCGCCGTGACCGGCCGGACTGCATCGAGCGCGCGCTCCAGGGCGTCCGGCGTGTGGGCGTAGTCGCGCAACACGGTGCACGGCCGTGAGGCGATCCGTTCCATGCGCCCGGGAACCTGCGGCGCGTTGGTCAGGCGTTCCGCGATCTCTTCTACCGGGACGCCCATCGCCCATGCGGCCGCGGCGACACCCAGCGCGTTGGCGACGTTGAAGCGTCCCAGGAGCGGCAGTCGCACCGCGGCTGAGCCGAGCGGCGTCACCAGCTCGAAGCGGGATCCCGCGGCGTCGCTCGATACCTTGCGCGCGGTGACGTCGCCGCTGGTCTCCCCGAACGTCACGCGGCGCTGCCCGCTGTTGCGGCGCAACCGCAGCCACGACGGGTCGTCCGAGTTCGAGACCAGGACGCCATCGGGTGCGACGAAGTCGACGAGTCGCGACTTGGCGCGGAAATACTCTTCGATGGTGCGATGGTAGTCGAGGTGGTCGCGCGTGAGGTTCGTGAACACCGCCGCCTTGAATTGCAGTCCGTCGACGCGTCCCTGGTCGAGGCTGTGGGACGAGACTTCCATTGCGACGCCGCGCGCCCCCTGCTTTACCAGGCCGGCGAGCGTTGCCTGCAGGTCGATCGGCCCCGGCGTCGTGAGGTTGCCCGCCTCGCTCGCGACGGCGGCGCCGTCGGGCGCGAAGGCGCCAAGCGTGCCGATCGAGCCCATCGGCTCCACCGCACCCAGCACATGCCGCGCGAGCGTCACCGTCGTCGTTTTGCCGTTCGTCCCCGTCACGCCGATGAGATCGAGCTGCGCCGCCGGATGGCCGTACCACAGCTCGGCGGCGACCGCGGCGGCGCGCCGGCCGTCGGCGACGACGACCTGCGGCAGCAGCACCGGCTGAGGCTGTTCGACGAGCGCTGCCGCCGCGCCGGCCTCGAGCGCCCGCGGCAGGTAGCGGTGACCGTCCTCGACGGCGCCGCGGATGGCGCAGAACAACATCCCGGGCGCGAGACGGCGGGTGTCGGCGGTGAGGCCGGTGAACTCCGGCAGCGTTCTGGGCGGCTCGGCGGCGAGCAGCCTGGCCGCACGCAGGCGCGCGATCACGGCGGCCGTGGTGCTCATTGCGCGCCGGCGATCACGGTGACGACCGAGCCCGCCGGTGCGGTGCTCCCGGCCGCGGGAATGGTGTGGTCGGGAGAACCCCACCCGTGCAGTACCACGCGGAAGCCGCGACGATGCAGGCTGCGCACCGCCTCCCGCAGCGGCCGGCCGGAAATGTCGGGGACAACGCGCCCGGGAGCCTTGGCGGCGGTGTCGGGTCGGTAGGGCCACGGCACGACGTAGGGAACGGTGCCGTCGTCGTCCACGAGCGGCGCCGGCGCCACGGCGGGCGCCGACATGAGCCGCGCTTCGTTCAACGTCACCGTGCGCGACGCCAGCGCTTGCTCGAGCAACGAGCGCGTAACCGGCGCAGCGGTAGTTGCCGAGAAATAGCCCTTCTTGCTGGGGTCGGGATCGTCGATCTTCACCACGACGACGATCTGGGGATCGTCCGCCGGAAACAGCGCGGCGAAGGATGCGGTGTATTCGTTGGGCGCGTATTTGCCTTTGACGACACGGCGCGCCGTCCCGGTTTTCGCCGCCAGCTCGAAGTGCGCCAGCATGGCGCTCGTCCCGGTGCCGCGCTGCACGACGCCGCGCAGCAGGTCGCGTAGCTGATGCGCGACAGTGGAAGACGTGACCCGCCGCACCGGCTCGGTACGGTGGCGATAGAGGATCTCGCCCGATGGATCGTGTACCTCCCGCACCAGCGCCGGCGCCAGCAGGACGCCGTCGTTGGCGATCGCAGCGTAGGCGGCGGCGATCTGCAGTGGCGTCACGGCGACCTCGTAGCCGATCGCGAGACTCACCTGGCTCGTGCCCGACCACTCGTTGGGCAGCCGCAACCGCCCGGGCGACTCCGACGGGAACTCGACTCCCGTCGCCGTGCCCAGCCCGAAGTCGCGCAGCACGACGTACTGCTCGCGCGGCGACATGCGCTGCGCGAACTTCGCCATCGCGATGTTGCTCGACACGGCGATCGCGTCGGCGAGCGTCAGGGTCGGCAGCGGGTGCTCGTCCTGCAGCACCGGACGGCCCGGCAGCTTGTAGCGACCGTTCTCGCCGGAGACGCGATCGGCGGGATGCACGCGATTGAGCTCGAGCAGCGCGGCGGCGGCGAAGATCTTGGCGAGCGAGCCCGGCTCGTAGGTGTCGGTGAACGCGCTGGGGGGCGAGCTGCCGTCCTTGCGCTCCGAAGCGACGGCGAGCAGCTCCCCGGTCTTGGGATCGAGGATCACCACATCGCCGCCCGCCGCGTCGGTCTCGCGTACCGCGGCGTGCAGCGCCCGCTCGGCGATTTCCTGCAGCTCGGCGTCGAGGGTGAGCACGACGTCCGCTCCCGGCTGGGGCGCGGCGATGAGCCGCGCCGGCGACTCGTATTCGCGCCCTGCGCGGTCCTTGAGCACGACGGCCGCGCCCGCCTTCCCCGCCAGCAGGCTGTCGAACGTGCGCTCGAGTCCCGACGCGCCGTGGCCATCGGTCCCAACGCGGCCCACCACGGCGCGGGCGAAGTCGGGTGACGGATAGAAACGGTTCAACACCGGCTCGAGGTGCACGCCGCGAACCGTCCGGAGACGCTGCACTTCGAGTGCGGTGTAAGGTCCGGCGAAGTAGACGTACCGCTTGCGCAGCTGATCGAGAACGGCGCCCCCGCTCATGCGCAACGAGCGGGCGATCACCGCCGCATCACGCGCCGGATCGCGCAGCTCGTTGGGCGCGATGCCGACGTGATACGTCTCCTGGGTAAGGGCGATCGCCATGCCGTTGCGGTC
>DATFSB010000541.1:0-14959 GCA_035262825.1 Gemmatimonadales bacterium
GGCTCGAGGCGGTGGAATCGCTGCTCGGCGCCCTCAAGGACACCAACCGCTGGTCGGCGCTGCGCATCGCCGACATCCTGGCGACGCTGGGCGAGGCAGCCGTCGACCCGCTGCTGCGCTAGGTGCCCAAGCTCCCCGCCATGGCCCGCGTCCCCGCGATCGACATCCTGACGGCTGCGCTCCCCCAAGGCGGTGCGGCTGCTCGAAGACCTGCTCAACGACAGCCACGACAACGCGCGCGCCCGCGCCGCCCACTCGCTGGGCGTGATCGGCGACCCGCGCGCCGCGCCGAAACTGGTGCTCGCCCTCAAGGACTCCGAGTGGCCGGTGCGCGCCATGGCCGCCAAGGCGCTGGGGATGCTCCCTGGCACCACCGGTGTCCCCGAGCTGAAGACGGCGCTGGGCGACCGCGAGTGGTGGGTGCGGTCCAATGCGGCGCTGGCGCTGGGATCGAAGGGCGAGAAGGGCTATCAGGCGCTCGCCGGGCTGCTCGATTCGCCCGACGCCTATGCGGCGCAGCGTGCGGCGTCGATGCTGCAGGAGGCGGGGGTGTTCGACCGCTTCGTGGGCAAGCTCGTGGACGGCACGCCGCGCGAGCGGGCCGCGGCACGCAAGCTGCTCGGCAAGCTCGTCATGCTGCAGCGCACCGACCTGCTCCAGGACATCGCCGCACGCCACGACGATCCCGCCGTGCGCGAGGCGGTCACCGGGCTGCTCACCGCGCAGGCTGAACCCGTGGCCGCCGCCGGGTGAACTGGGCGCTCTGGGTCGCGCGCGCGATCGAAGGCTTCAACGCCTTCGTGCTCGCCTATTTCCTCGCGCTCAACATCAGCTACATCCTGCTGTTCTTCGTCTCGCTGCGTGAAGTGCTCACGTTCCTGCGCCGCACGTTTTTCTCCGACTACCAGCAGATCCTGCGCTCGGACATGACGCTGCCGATCTCGATGATCTGCCCGGCGCACAACGAAGAGAAGACGATCGTCGACACGGTGCGCTCGCTCCAGATGCTCAACTATCCGGAGTTCGAGATCATCGTCGTCAACGACGGCTCCAAGGACCGGACGCTCGAGCGGCTGCTCGAGGCCTACGACCTGCGCCGCGTCGACCGCGTCTTCAAACGCTCGCTCCCTACCAAGTCGGTGCGCGCTCTGTACGCCAGCCCGATGGTGCAGAACCTCGTCGTGGTCGACAAGGAGAACGGCGGCAAGGCCGACGCCCTGAATTGCGGGATCAACCTCAGCCGCTACCCGCTGTTCTCTTCGATGGACGCCGATTCGGTGATCGAGGACGACGCGCTGCTCAAGGCGGTGAAGCCGTTCATGGAGTGGCCCGAGGAGACGGTGGCGGTGGGCGGCATCGTGCGCTGCGCCAACGGCTGCACCGTGCACGAGGGGCGCGTGACCCACATCGCGCTGCCGCGCCAGCTGCTCCCCGTGTTCCAGGTCGTCGAGTACCTGCGCGCCTTCCTTTCCGGCCGGCTCGGCTGGAGCGCGCTGCGCGGGCTGCTGCTGATCTCGGGAGCGTTCGGCGTCTATCGCAAATCGGCGGTGGTCGAGGTCGGGGGCTACGACTCCTCGACCGACACCGAAGATCTGGAGCTGGTGATGGCGCTGCACGCCGTGTATCGCGAGCGCAAGAAGCCGTATCGCATCGTCTTCGTCCCCGACCCGGTGTGCTGGACCGAGGTCCCGGGGAACTGGCGCATGCTGCGCCGCCAGCGCAACCGCTGGCACCGCGGCATGCTGCAGAGCCTGTCGCGCTACCGGCGCATGATGTTCAATCCCCAATACGGCATCATGGGTCTGGTGGTGCTACCGTACTTCCTGATCTTCGAAACGATGGGGCCGTTCATCGAGACGCTGGGCTACGTGTCGGTGCCGCTCGCCTGGGCGCTGGGGCTGCTCAACACGAAGTTCTTCCTGCTGTTCTTCGTGCTCGCCGTGGCGTTCGGCGTGTTCCTGTCAGTCGCCGCGATCCTGCTGGAAGAGATCAGCTATCGCCGCTATCCGTCGTGGTCGGACTTGTGGAAGCTGCTGTTCTGCGGCGTGGCGGAGAATTTCGGATTCCGGCAGACGCTGGCGGTGTTCAAAATCCAGGCGTTCTGGGAATATCTCAGAGGCCTGCGGCGCTGGGGGAAACTCGAGAGAGTAGGGTTCGTGAAAGCGACGGAGCATACGCGGGTGGCCTAGCAACAGACGCGTGTCATCCTCACCGAAGGTCTGTCATTTTCGGGAGAGCCACCCGTTACAGTCTTGTGACCCCCTCACCTCGGGCTGTGTGATGAGGTGAGCCGATCGTTCGAGCCATCCAGATAGCGATGTTCGGCAGGCATCGCGCGACTCTTGCACGGGTGTCTCGACGTGTCGGCGGCTCGACAGGATCACAAGCGGGGACGTAGTCGGACGGCGATGATGCGCGGCCGGGCATGGTAGCCGGCATCGCGCCGTCGCCGCTGCCGGCGGCTGGGCCGCCCGTCGTCCCGCGGTGGCGCCGCGACCGCTCGCCGCTGGCGACGCGGCCCACGCCGGCGGCACTGTATCGCCGCTTCAAGGTCAGCGACCTGTTTGCCGTGCTGCTGGCCCTCGCCGGCGCTCTGCTGGTCCTCAATATCGACCACCTGCCAGACGGCGTGCCGGCGTTTCTCGCGCTGCGCCTGACGCTGCAGAAATTCCTGTTGATCTGCACGCTGGTCGTATCGTGGAACGCCGCCTTCAGCTGGCTCGGGCTGTACCGGCGCCTACGCAACGGGGCGGTGGAAGGGCTGGCGCGGGTGACGACGGCCTGCACGCTCGGCACGGTGCCGGTGCTGCTCTTCCCCGTGTTCAGCGCCAGCGGCGCGTTTACCCTCCGCACCGTCGTCCTCTTCTGGGCCCTATCGGTTCCCATCGCCATCGGGATGCGGCGGCTGCTCCGCTCTCTGAACAACCTGTTTGCGCCGCAGCGCGACTGGGAGGTGCTGATCGTCGGCAGCGGCTCGCGGGCGGAGCGACTCTCCCGCGAGTTGTACAACCCGCACGGGCGCCGGGCGCAGCTCGTCGGCTTCATGGATACGAGCGAAACCCGCGCCCGCCCCAGCGTCCGCCAGCGCTGGCTCGGGTCCCTGACCGAGCTGGAGTCGGTGCTGATGGGTCGCGTGGTGGACGAGGTCGTCATCGCGCTGCCGATCAAATCGTGCTACGAGGAAATCCAGAGCGTCATTCACACCTGCGAGCGGCTCGGCGTGCAATCGACTTATCTCGCCGACCTGTTCCAGCCGTCGCTGGGTCGGGTCGGGTACGAGCACGCCACCGTGCACACCGTCAAGGTCGTGCAGGATGATTTCCGGCTGGAGATCAAGCGCGTCGTCGACGTCGCCGGAGCGGCGGCCGGCCTGGTGGCGCTGGCCCCACTGTTTCTGTTGATCGCGCTCGTCATCAAGGTCACGAGCCCCGGACCCGTGTTCTTCCGCCAGCTGCGCTACGGGCTCAACAAGCGCCGCTTCCGCATGCACAAGTTCCGCACGATGGTCCAGAACGCCGAGTCGATGCAGACGGCGCTCGAGCAACGCAATGAAGCGCAAGGACCCGTGTTCAAGATCAGGCGCGACCCGCGGGTGACGCGAGTGGGCGCCGTGTTGCGCAAGTGCTCGCTCGACGAGCTGCCCCAGCTGTGGAACGTGCTGCGCGGGGAGATGTCGCTCGTCGGTCCGCGTCCCCTCCCGCTGCGGGACGTCGGTCTGTTCGAGCAGGGATGGCTGATGCGCCGCTTCAGCATGCGCCCGGGGTTGACCTGCCTGTGGCAGATCAGCGGGCGCAGCGACGTGAGCTTCGATCGCTGGGTCGCGCTCGACCTCGACTACATCGATCGCTGGACGCTGCGACTCGACGCCAAGATCCTGTTGCAGACTATTCCAGCCGTTCTCAAAGGTACGGGGGCCCGATGATCGCTCGGCGGCTTACCGGCATCCTCGCGGGCGCTGCGCTCGCATGTGCCGGCTCGACTTCGCAGTCGCGCGCCGTCGATCCGCCGGCACCGGCCGCGAACTTGATTCGTCCCGGCGACGTGGTGCGGGTGCGCATCTGGCGCGAGCCCGAGTTGTCGGGCGAGTTCACGATCGACGAAACCGGCACCGTGGTGCTCCCCCGGCTCGGAGCGGTGACTCTGGGCAACGCGTCCGCGGGTGATGTCCGCACGCGCCTCGTGAGCGCGTACGAGCAGTTCCTCTCTCACTCGTCGGTCGAGGTCACGCTGCTGCGCCGGCTGCAGGTGCTCGGCGCGGTGCGCAATCCCGGCTTGTACGCCGTGGATCCGACGATGACCGTCGAGGACGGCCTCGCCCTGGCAGGCGGGGTGACCACGGACGGCAGCGCCGATCATATCGAGCTGATCCGGCACGGCGAGAAGGTCCCCATCCAGCTCAGCCGGCGCATGCCGATCAACGATTCTCCGATCCGCTCCGGCGATCAGCTCTATGTGCCGAACCGCGGTTGGATCAGCCGCAACCCCGCCGTCGCCGTGGGCATTCTCTCGGTGATCGCCACGACGGCCGTGATCGTCCTGCGCCGCTGACCCCCATGGATCATTCGCTCACACCGTCGCATCAGCCGGCGCCGTCTCTGCTTCCGACCCCGACCCCGATCCCCACCCCGAGTGCGGGCGGCGGCAGGGTCGCCGGCGAGGCCCACGACCTGCTCGGCATCCTGCACCGCAACGTCTGGTGGATCGTCGGGTGCAGCGTCGTGTGCCTCACGGCGGCGCTGCTTTACGTAGCGCTGGTGCGTCCCTCGTACACCGCCGCCGCGTCGGTGCGTATCGACGACCGCCGCGAGCAGGACCAGGCGCCGGGGCTCTCGGCGCTGGGATTGACCGGCGGCAACGAGGTCAACACCGAAATCGAAATGCTGCGCAGCCGCATGCTGGCGCAGGCGGTGGTCGATTCGCTCGGCTTGCAGCTGCGCCTCTCGGCGCCGCGCTGGGCCACCCGGGACCGGGCGCTCGTGGTCCGTCACGTCGATCACGATGCTCCCGCGTCGATCTATTCGCTGCGCCCAGAGGGGCGAGACGGCTTCACGCTGCGCAACGATTCGACCGGAAAGACGCTGGGTCATGTCGTGCCGGGCGCCGACCTGCCGATTCCCGGTCTCGACGTCGCGCTGTCGGCGTACGCGCAGGGTCTCGGGACGATCACATTCCGTGTGGCGAACTACGACGACGCGGTCTTCGCGCTGCAGCGAGGGCTGACGATCGCGCGCCGCAATCGCGACGCCAATATCGTGGACGTCACTTACGCGGGGACCGATCCGCGCCTCGTGCAGGCGGTGCCCAACCTCCTCGTGGCGCGCTTCATCGCCGATCGGCAGAACACGCAGCAGGGGCAGAACCGCGGGCTCGTGGGATTCCTTCGCGATCAGACCACGCGGATCGCCGGGCAGCTGCAGCTCGCTGAGGACAGTCTGCGGCGCTACCGGGTGGCGGCGCATATCGTCAGCCTACCGGAGCAGGCGCGCACCGGCGTGAGCGGGGTTGCTGCGTTGCAAGCGCAGCGCAACGACCTCGACGCCGAGCGCAAAGCACTGGCGCAGCTGCTGCAGGCGACCGCGGACTCGAGCGCCGACTCCGCGGCGCCGACGCCGATCGCCTTTCCGACGCTGTTGCGCAACCAGGTCGCCGCCACGCTGCTCGGGTCGCTCGCCGACGCCGAGAATCGCCGCAGTGATCTGCTATCGCGGCGCTCCCCGCAGGACAAGGACGTGCAGATCCTGAGCCGACGCATCGCCGATCTGCGCGGGCAGCTGCAGGGCATCGCCGCGACGTACCTGCGCGGCCTCACCGATCAAATCGGCGCGATCGACAGCACCCTGAGCCGGTCCGCGGCGGATCTGCAGACGATTCCCACGAAGGAAATTCGCGTCGCGGAGCTGGAACGCAATGTCAGCGGGCTGGAGCAGATCTACACGTTGCTGCAATCGCGACTGAAAGAGGCCGAGATCGCGCAGGTGGCGCGTGATCCGAGCGTCCGGCAGATCGACACGGCGATCCTGCCCCGCAAGCCGGTGACTCCGAAGCGCGGTCTCACCCTCGCCCTCGCGTTGATGGTCGGACTCATCCTCGGTGTGTCGGGTGCGCTGACGCGGGAATACGTGGACCGCGCGGTGCACACGCGGCGTGACGTCATCGCGGTCACCGGAGTGCCGGTGCTCGCCGTGATTCCGCATGGCGAAGCCGAGGACGAGCGGAAGCGCCTCCCCGACCTGGTCTACAAACGGGGCCGCGCCACCGGCACGGGCGACGGCAACGGCGAAGGCGGGCGCGCGTTTGCGCCGGGAAGCAGCGCGGAGATTGTCGAGGCGTTCGTGCGCCTGTCGACCAGCCTCAGTATGGTCCAGCCGGACCGAGCGTTGAAGGTGCTGTTGGTCACCAGCGCGCTCCCCGGTGAAGGGAAGACGACCAGCGCGGTCAACCTGGCCCTGACGAGCGCATGGCGCGGCAAGAAGGTGCTGCTGGTCGACGCCGATTTGCGGCGCGGGATGATTCACCGGCTGTTCCGGCTGCCGCGGGCGCCCGGACTGGGCGAGGTGCTCGCGGGCGCGCCGCTCGACGAGGCGGTGCACCGCGTGGAAGTCGGACGCGGTCCGGAGTTCTACGTCCTGACGACCGGGGCGCTCGTGCCCGATGCCTCGCAGCTCGTCGGAACCGCCGACCTCGGCGGGTTGCTCGACAGGCTGCGCCAGCGGTACGACCAGGTGATCATCGACTCCTCGCCGATCAACGTCGTTTCGGACGGCACGCAGCTCGCCACCGCCTGCGATGGCGTGATCGTGGTCGCCCGTGCCGGGGTGACGGTGCCGGAATCGCTGGACTACACCCTCGAGCAGCTGCGGCAGCTCCGGGTGGCGGTCGTGGGAACGGTGCTCAACGACATCGATCAACGCCGCGATCCCGCCTACCGCGAGGCCTATCAGTATCATGACAGCTACCTGGCCGCTCAGAGCGGCTGAGCCGGCGCAGGTTCGCGTCGGGGCCGTCGCCCGCCCGGTCGATGGCCTGCTGTATCTGTCGCTCACGCTGCTGCTCCTGTCCACGCTGCAGGCCGGTCCGGTCAGCGACGTCATCAAGCTGCTCTGGCTCGCCTCCGTCGCGCTACTCACGGCGTTGAACGCCGGGGCGGCGTTCGGCGTGTACGTGGCGTCGGTCGCGCTGTTCGCCGTGCTGCACTTCAGCGGCTGGGGCTCGGTCTTCGAGCGTCCCGACAACTATGCCCTGCTGATCGTGCTCGGGGGACTGTCGGCCCGCACCCTCGTACGGCGGCGGGCCGGCCCGTGGCATCGCACGACCATGTGGATCGGGGCGTTCGTGGCCTATACGCTGCTACAGGGGATGGTGCTCGGGGTCATGGACCGCACCGCGTTCGCCTGGTTCATGCGCATGTTCGGGCTCCCGATGATGATGTTCGTGCTGCTGTCACGATACGGCTTCGAGGTCGTCGAAGTGCGTGCGCTGGTGCGGGCGCTGTTCGTGGTTGGCGTCTACACGTCGCTGGTGGCGATCGTGGAGCGATTCGGGTGGTACGACCGCATCGTGCCCGCGTGGATCGGTGATCCGAAGCTGAACTGGTTCATGGTCACCTCCGGCCGCTCCGGGGGCCTGTTGATGCAGCCGGAGTGGAACGGACTCGCGCTCAGTCTGATCTACTGTCTGACGATCCTGTCGGGGCGCCTGCTCAGCCCCACCGAGCGTGGCGTCGCACTGGTCGTCGGCGGCCTCTGTCTGGTCGGCGTTTTCTTTTCGTATACGCGAGCCGCCTGGCTCGCCACGACGATCGCCTCTCTGGTGTTGCTGTTGCGTCCGTCGGGGAATCGGGCCGCCACCCACTTGAAGCGGGCTGCCGTCGTGGCGGCCGCGCTCATCTTCGGGATCGGTCTCGCACTGGCCCGCGGCTCGACCGCCCAGAGCCGGATCGGCGATTCCAACGAGGTCTACTTCCGGCTCAACCTCTGGGAGGCGGGGCTGCACATGGCGGCGGAACGGCCGCTGCTCGGCGCCGGTTTCGCCACGTTCAGCGAAAACGTAGCGGACTATCAGCAGGACATGACGATCGGTCCGAACATGGACATTCGCTCGACCCCTGTTCACAACACCCTGCTCGCCGTGCAAGTGGAGCTCGGAGTCGTAGGGCTGGTGCTGTATGTCGGTGTGCTGGTCGGCATGTTTCGCCGGGCGCGGCAATCGGTCGCGCGGCAGTGGGGCCGTGAAGGGATGGTGTGGGTCGCCGTTTTCGCAGGCGTGTATTTCCTGCAGGCGCAGTTCGCCAACGCGCACGAGCCGACCACCAATCAGATCTTCTACGGGTTCATGGGCGTTCTGGCCGGGCTCTGATCTGATGCGGCAATCCTCTCGCATGTTGTCGGCCGCCGTCATCTCCTACGCCGGTCTCGTCGGCAGCTTCGTCGCGAGCGTCGTCGCCTCGCGGCTCCTCGGGGTCGAAGGGAAGGGCCTCTTCAGTCTGTTCGTGGCAACGATCACCGGGTTGTCGCTGCTCGCGACGCTGGGCGTGCATCAGGGGCAGCTGTTTCACGTGAGCCGGCGCCCCGAGTGGCTGGGCCACTTCATGACGAATGCCGTGCCGTTTTCGCTCCTCGGCGGAGGCGCGGCCGCGGCGCTCTACTTCCTCGGCGGATGGGCCCTCGGCTGGACGGATGTGCGGGCGCTTGGCGTATTCGGGGTGATCGCCGGCCTCGTCGTAGTGCCGGTCACAGTGCTGATGATTTTTCAGCGCCAATACTTCCTCGTGTTGCACCGCTACGAGCTCGCCAAGGTGGCGGGCACCGTCGCGGTCACATTGCCGCTCTTCGGCTACGTCGCGCTGTACCTGGTTCATCAGACCAGCCTCGACGCGTTCCTCGGCGCGTTCGTGGGCTCGCAGCTCGTATGCCTTGTCGTCTTCCAGGTGCCGGTGCAGCGGCTCGGCGCCCACGGCGGCGGCTTCTCTCCCGAGCTGGCGCGGCAATCGCTGGGATTCGGCCTGCGCCAGCTGGCGAGCATCTTCTGCTCCTACCTGATGGGACGGCTCGATTTCTTCATCGTGGCACAGTATCTGGGTGGCCGCGGCCTCGGCATCTACTCCGTGGCGGTGAGCCTCGCGGAAATCACGGTGCGGCTCTCGAACGAGATCGGCACGATGCTCTATCCGGCCTTCTCGGGCCGTACGCTCAAGCCGGGACAGCCGGCGGCGGCGCTGCGGCTCGTGACACTCATGGCGGTGGTTGCCGGGGCTTCGATGGCGCTCATCAGCGCGCCCCTGGTGCAGCTGCTGTTCGGCCCCGCGTTCGCCGAGGCGGTGCCGGCGTTGCGCTGGCTGGTCGTGGGGACGGTCGCGTGGAGCACGACCCACGTTACCTGGACGTATGTCTCCGCCACCGGCCGCCCCGCGATCGGCGTGCTCGTGTACAGCATCGCCACCGCCGTCGACGTTCTCCTCAACGTGCTGTTGTTGCCCCGGCTCGGCGTCATCGGGGCCAGCATTGCCGCGGCGACATCCTATATCGTAGCCGCGCTGCTGTTCCTGCACTTCTTCCGCCGCACCGAGACGTGTTCCCTGCGACAGGCGTTCATCGCGAACGCATCCGACTTGCAGCTTCTCTGGAAGGCGGCGCGGGCGGTGGCCGGCCGCTTCGGTCGCCTGGTGGGCGGCTCGTTCGTCGAGGTCCAGGGTGCGCCCGACTGATTGGCTGGAGTGGACCGCCCGCAAGCTGGCGTCCCAGAGCCCGGGGGCGCTGCTGCGCCGCGTCAGCTACGCCGCGCAGAAGCGCTGGGCCGACCAGACTTTCCCGAGCGCGCAGACGATCAGGCGGGCGCAGATGGTGTCCCGCGACCTCGTGCAGGTACGAGCGCAGATCCTCGCGCGCACCGCGCCGCGTTGGTACTGGGTCGATGCCGACATCGCGCGCATCGTGCGGGCGGTCCCCGCCGAGCGGCGCGACCGCACGATCGCGGCGGCGGACGCGCTGGTAGCCCGGCGCTTCACGCTCTGCGGCCGGGATCCGATCGAGCTGCCGCCGGGCGAGTGGACGGTGCCCGCGGTGAGCGGCGGCTGGATCAGCGCCCTCAACCGTCATCACTGGTTTGCGACACTGGGCTTCGCGTACTGGTATTCGGGTGACACACGCTTCCTGCGAGCGTTCGTTGCCGAGTCGGCCAGCTGGATGGATCGACGCCTTCACCGGCTCGGCCGGCTCGAGTGGGATGGGCCGTTCGAGGTCGCGAGCCGCATCAACGCATGGCTATGGGCGCATTTCCTGTTCGCCGGCGCCCCCGACTGGGACTCCGCTCACTACGGACGGTTCCTCGGGGGACTGGGCCTGCTCGCCGAATATCTCGATCAGACGATCGAGTACCATTCGCCCGGCAATCACGTGCTCCTGGAAGCGAAGGCGCTCGCCCTCGTGGGCGAGGTGTTCCCCGAGTTCCGTGGTGCCGCCGCATGGCGCAGCAAAGGGTGGCGCCTGCTGCTGGAGGAGCTGGGCCGGCAGGTGTGTCCGGACGGCGTGCACGTCGAACGCTCCACGATGTACCACCGCATCATCGCCGGAGAGCTCGCCGAGCTGTGGCGATTCTGTCGCCGCAACGAACTGCCGCAGCAGGCGGATCTCGAGCCGCTGGTGCAGGGGATGGCGCAGTTTCAGCGCTGGATCGACCAGGGCGATGGGATGCTGCCGCTGTTCGCCGACGCGCATGCCGAGGACACGTACTACCGCTTTTCCGCTCCGAGCGTCATCGCCGGCAGCACCGCGCTCATCCAGGAGGCCACCGACCACGGCTACTGGTTGCTGGGGGTCGAGGCGATCGACGCCACTGCCCCGGCCCCGGAACTGACGCCCGCCGGCCGCGCCTTCACCGCAGGTGGGTACTTCGTGGCCCGCTCCGGCTGGGCGCCGGGTGCGGACGTCCTCGTGTGGGATTGCGGTCCGACCGGCTATCACCTCAACCGCAAGCATGCGCACCTCGACGCGCTGTCGTTTACGCTGTCGATCGCCGGGACGCCGCTCCTCATCGACCCGGGGACCGGCACACGGGATCGGCGCAACGTGCTGCGCGGCACGCGGGCCCACACCACGGTCTGTGTCGATGGCGTAGAGCAGGGCGTGCTGGCGGCGCGCGACGAAATCTGGTCCGCGCCCAACGCAGAGCTCGAGCTGTGGGCGACGTCGCCCGAGTGTTCGGTGATGGCCGGCCGTCACGATGGCTACCGCCGCCTGACGTACCCGGTGTGGCATACTCGGACGATCATCGTGATGCACGGTCTGTACTGGCTGGTCGTCGATCGCCTCACGGGCAGCGGGTGGCACCTCGCCGAGCAGCGCTTTCAGTTTGCGCCCGATGTCGCCATGGAGGAGTGGCGGGACGGCGCCGGCGTCGCAGCAACCAAGGGCGCGGCGCGACTGTCGCTGCACTGGGCGTCGAGCGGCGGAACGCGGGTCCGGTTGGAGCCGGGAGTGTCCGAGCAGTTGTACGGCCGGCCCCAGCCGACCACGGTGGCCGCCGCGGTGTGCGCGGGACCGGTGCCGCTCGTCATCGCGGCGGTTCTCGGGTCAGGCGGCGCGCGGCCGACGGTGCGGTTGGACTCCGGCACGGCAGCGCAACGGCAGGTCGTCGTTCGCGGTGCGACGTTCGAGCACGAGATCCACTTCGGCGCGGACGCCGCCGCCCTGGCCCTCCCCGGCGGATGGACCAGCGACGCCCGGCTGGTGATTTCCCGCGCCCGGCCCGGCAGCCCCGCCCACGATCTGTTGCTGGTCGGCGCCACGCGCGTGCAGCGGCACGGCGCGGAACGCGGCCGCGCGGCGAGCTATCACGGCGTCGCGGGACTCACGCGGCTGGTGCTGGACTGATGATCGCGGCCGCGAAAAGCGCTCGCGCGACGATCGGCTACCTGGTCGCCGTCTTCCCGGGCTTGACGGAGACGTTCATCGCCCGGGAGATCGAGGCGTTGAAGAGCCGCGGTTTCGAGATCGTCGTATTCGCCATCAAACGTCCCGATCCGGTCCCGCCGCCGGCCCTGTCGAGCGACGAGACGCTGCGGGACTGCGTGTACGCGCGCCCCGACCGTCTGGTGCGTCATTTCGCGGTCAATCTCCAGGCGCTCGTGATCCATCCGGTCCGCTACGTCTCTACGCTGCGCGCCATGGCGAGCGGCTGGACGGCGCTCGAGCCCCGAACGTTCGTGCGGTTGCTCTACCACTTCGCGGTCGGCGTCGGCTTTGCCGGTGAGATGCGGCGTCGCGGCATCACGCACTTGCACTGCCATTTCTCCTCGGGCTGCAACATCGCGCTCGCCGCGCACCTGTACGCGGGGATTTCATTCTCGTTCACCGCGCACGCGTCGGACGATCTGTTCGTGCGGCCGGTACACCTGCCGCTCAAGCTGCGCCATGCGTCGCTCGTGATCGCCGTGAGCGAATACAGCCGCCGCTATCTCGATTCGGTGACCGGCTACGTCTACAGCCACAAACTGCATCGTGTGTTCAACGGCGTGGATCTGGGGGAGGCGGCGCGACTCGCGCCGCTGGCGGGCGAACGCCCGGCCGGCGATGACGACGCCGGGGCGTCCCGGCCGCTGCGCGTGCTTTCCGTTGGGAACGGCGCAGGGGTGAAGGGTTTCGCGACGCTCATCGAGGCGTGCGCGCAGCTGCGGGGGGCCGGGTGTCCCGTGGAGTGCACGATCATCGGCGAGGGTCCCGCGTCGACGCTGCTCACCCGTCGCTTCGGCGCGGCCTTGAACGGCGCGGTCCGGCTGCTCGGCCCCCGGCCGCTGTGCGACGTCTACCGCGCCATGCGCGAGGCCGACGTCTTCGTGCTGCTCTCCGAGATCGGTATCGACGGCCACCGCGACGGGTTCCCCACCGTGCTGCTGGAGGCAATGGCGATGTCGCTCCCGGTCGTCGCGACCTGGGTCTCGGGGATCCCGGAGATCGTGGAGCACCAGGTCACGGGGTTCCTCGTGCCGGAACGCACGCCCGCAGCCGCGGCGGCGGCACTGCAGCGCCTGCACTGTGATCCCGCGCTGCGCCTGCGGATGGGCGCCGCCGCCGGGGAGCGCGTGCGCCGGCTGTTCGCGCTCGATCGCAGCGCCGATGAAGTCGCCCGGCTGCTCTCCGACATGCTGGCGGGGTGATGACATGACGCGCGTCGCCTTCGTGCTGGATTACGTGATGCACTACCACCGCGACCTGCTGGTCGCGCTGGACGTCGACATTGCGAAGCGGGGGGGCCAGTTCACGCTGTTCACGGCGGACCATCGCCGGGCGATCAACGGGCGGACGCCGCTCGACGCGCCGGTGGTCGCCGACCAGCGGACGTATCGCCTGTACGAGCGGCAAGTCTTCGGCTTCTGGGTCCGCTACCAGGCGGGGTTGATCCCGGCAATTCGCCGGCTGCGGCCCGACGTCGTCGTGTCCACCTGCCACTCGGGCACGGTGTCGGAGTGGCGGCTCGCCGCCCTGAAGCGGCGCCTCGGCTTCCGGCTGATCGCGTGGCAGTGCGGGTTCGAGTACCACCCGGGGTGGATCAAGGACACGATGCTGTCGCGGTTCGTGCCGCAGTTCGATCATCATCTGGCCTACCACACGAATGCGAGACAGTACGCGCTGCGCTACGGCGCTGGCGACGGCCAGGTCACCGTCATGCACAATACGATCGACGAGCGACGCATCGCCCCCGGCGACAAGGACGCGGCGCGGGCGCAGCTCGCGGCGCGCTTCCCGGCGCTGCGCGGCAAAGTGATCGTGCTCTATGTCGGCGCGCTGCTGGACGAGAAGCGCCTCGAGTGCGTGATCGACGCGCTCGACCGCCTGCAGGACCCGCGCGTGGCGTTCCTCGTGGTGGGCGACGGCCCCCACCGGGCCGCCCTCGCGGCGCGCTGTGCCGGACGGCCCGACGTGGTGTTTGCCGGTCGCATCGTGGACGGCGTCGGGGCGATCTTCGACGCGGCGGATCTCTTTGTGCTGCCGGGAACCGGCGGGCTGGCGCTGAATGAGGCGATGGCGCACGGGCTGCCGCTCCTCTCCGGGTACGCCGACGGGAGCGCCGACGATCTCGTCGAAGACGGGTTCAACGGTTTCCGGTTGCGCGACGGCTCCGCCGAGCTCGCCGGACACTTGCGGACGCTCGCGAACGATCCCCTCCAACGGGCGCGCATGGGCGCGCATTCGCGCGAGCTGATCACCACCCGGTTCTCGTTCCAGCACTTCGTGGAGACGGTGACGCAATGTCTGGCACACTGACGCGATCGCTGCTGCGCTACTCGGGGGCGGTCTCGATGTGGCAGCGGGTCGCCAATCATCGCCGACCGCTGATCGTTTACTGGCACAACGTGCACGGGCCGGACGACGATCTGCGCTGGTGCCGCGAGCCGTCGCTCTCGATCCCCGTCGAGTTGTTCCGGCAGCAGATCGAGTATCTGCGGGAGCACTACGACATCGTCCCGCTCGAGGAGGCGGCGACGGGCCGGCCGGGAAGCATCGCACTGACGTTCGACGACGGGTATCGCGGCGTCTACCAGCACGCGTTTCCGGTGCTCGTGGCCTATGGGTTGCCGGCGACCGTCTTTCTCGTCACGGATCGCATCGGGTCGGGCCAGGGATTGTGGTGGGACGACCTGGTCGACCGTCTGCGCGCGCTGCGCCGGCTGCCCGCCACCGACCGGGAGGCGGCGTTCGCCGGTCTGCCGGGTCCCTGGCCGCAGCTGCTCGCGGCCGCCCCCGAGGGGGAGGTCGTGGACCGGTATAAGCAGGTCGATGCGCCGACGCGTGCGCGCCTCGCCGCCTGCTTCGGCGCGGCGCCAGTGCCGCTGGCGTGCCATCGCGAGCCGGTGTTCCTGTCCGCTCCGGAGATCCGGGTCATGGCCAGCGCCGGCATCGCGTTCGGCGCGCATACGTGCAGCCATCCGCTGCTGCCCTGGCTGGACGACGCGGCGCTGCGTGCG
>DATFSB010000542.1:0-11674 GCA_035262825.1 Gemmatimonadales bacterium
GTGCCCAGCTGCCCGACGGTGCCGCCGAGGTGCAGCCACCAGTGGTTCGCCAGCTCGGTGTGCACGTTGGTGTTCACGGCATGCTCCAGCGGGAGGCCGGCGGTGGTCCAATCGTTCCACTCGTTGAAGTTCCAGAACAGCCGATTAAACACGCGGTTCGGCTTGTTCCAGTGGAGCTGCGCCCAGGTCGCCTGCTCCTGCCAGTCGGCGCGCTGCTGGAAGCCGAGGTCGTTGACCTCGTATCCGGGAGACACGCGCTGGAGGCTCGTTTCGAAGTACGTCCGGTCACCGCCGAACTTCCCGAAGCGCACCTGCTCGGCGTGGCCGGTGAGCGACGTCCGGGTGGGATCCAAGCGCAGAGCGTCGGGACGCTGGTAGTCGTGCACGGAGCTCTGTTGGGTCAGCGTGATCGCCGCGGGCGAGCCCGTGACCCGGCTGGCCGTCAGCGACGCATCGAGCTCGAACATCCCTTTGTGGAACCGGTGGCGCAGGTCGGTCCCGCCGACCAGCGCGCTCGAGCGCAACAAGCTCCAGGTCGACGGGTCCTGGTCGCGTTTGACGCCGGTGAAGATGACACCGATTCCTGTCTCGCCGTTACGCAGGTCCTGGGTTGCGCGCACCACGGCATAATCCGTCGCCGGCTCGATGGTAGAGTCGCCAACGCCGACTTGTCGCTGAGTCACCGCGTCGAGCACGCCGAGGGAAAGGCCACTCGGCAGTCGTCCGGTGAGCTTCGCGGCGCCAAGGATGGTGGTCGCGATGGAAGAAGTGGCGGTTCCGTAGCGATACGATAACTGGGGCGACCGTCCGATACGCCGGGAATAGAACAGGTTCTCGGTGCCGCAATCCTTCACGGCGTTGCAGTTCAGGTTGAATCGGAGCAGGCCGTTGCCCTCGATGAAGAACGGCCGCCGCTCCTGGAAGAACGTCTCGAATGCCCCGAGGTTCAGCACCGATGGATCGGCTTCGACCTGTCCGAAATCGGGGTTGATCGTGCCGTCGAGCGTCAGGTTGGAGGTGACGCCGTACTTGAAATCGGCGCCGGCGGTGAAGCGCTGGTCGCGGTTGAAGCCCGCCGCGGTGGGGACCGAGACGTTCTTGGTGACGAAGTACGGTGCCGCTTCCAGCCGCCGCGGCGACGAGATGCCGCTGATGCCCACCACCTCGCCGAGCTGCGACACGAACCCGTTCTGGTTCCGATGATAGAGCGGCCAGCTCACTCGTTCCTTGAAGCGCTCGATATCGCGCCAGATCCCGAAGCCGAACGTATGGGTGGCCTCGTTGCCGTAGCGCAGCTGGGAGAGCGGAATGCGGAACTCCGCCGTCCAGCCGAGGGAATCCACGACGGTGGCGACGTCCCACACGCCGTCCCAGGCGTCGTCTTCGTTGCCGTCGTTGGAGATCGAGTAATCCCGCTTGACCCCTGCGGGGCTCACGGCGAACTCGTAGCCGGAGCGCCGATCGTGGTAGGAATCGATGACGATCTTCAGCTGGTCGGTGGGCGGCCGGACGTCGCGGCGCGCCAGAATTTTCTGAATCTTCTGCGGTTCCGGATCGAACGCCCGGATGAACACGTAGAAGCTGTGCTCGTCGTAGGCGACCTTCGCCATCGTCCGGAAGCGGGCGGGCTTTCCTTCGTCGGGATCAAACTCCACGAACTCCGTGATCGGCTGTGCGGTGCGCCAGACCTCGTCGTCGTCCCTCCCATCGAGAACGGGCGGATGGACGGCGCGGCTGGCGGTCGCCTGGCGCGTGGGCGGGGGCTGGGGCGCGCTTGCGGCCCCTTGCGGAGTACCCCCGACGACGGCGAGCAGGAACGTGAGCACTCGAAATCCTCAACGGTTAGGAATCGACAAGTAAGACAGCATAAGTTCCAAAATGGTTGAAGGTGATCCTGCCGCCGTCGTTCCTGACGAGTTGCTCACAGGTTCGTGGCATGACTCGCGTGGCGCGGGATATCATTACGCCATCGCACGTTACTCGGGGGGATCGATGCGCCGTGCCGGTCTGGTCGTAGGGCTCGTGATCGCCGCCCTGGGGGCGCTGCGGGGGAGAGCAGTGGCCCAGGGGAAATTCCCTCCCGACAGCTTCAAGAACCTGAAAGTCCTTCCCAAGAACATCGGCCAGCGCGCCCTGATCGACACGATGCGCGGGTTCGCGCTCGCCCTGGGCGTGCGCTGCACCTACTGTCACGTGGGCAAGGAGGGGCAGCCGCTGGACTCGGTGAACTTCCAGTCCGACGACAAGCGTACCAAACGCACCGCCCGCGTCATGATGCACATGGTGATGCACATCAACGAGGAACACCTGGCCGATGTCCCTGAGCGACCGACCCCGCACGTCGTGGTGAAGTGCGAGACGTGTCACCGCGGCGTATCGCGGCCGCGTCCGCTGGACGACGATCTTGCCCTGATGCTGGCAGACTCGGGGCTCGACGCGACCGTGCGCCGCTACCGCGCGCTGCGCACGCAATACTATGGCAGTGGATCCTACGACTTCCGCGAGCTCACGCTCAATCTGCTCGCGGGATCCGAGGCGCGATCGGGCCGTGCCGAAAACGCGATCGGGTTGCTGAAGCTGAACGCCGAGTTCAACCCGACTTCGGCCCAGATCCCCTTCCTGCTGGGCGAGTCCTACCTCCAGAAGGGCGATACGGCCACGGCCCTCGCCGACTATAAGGAAGCGTTGGCGCGGGACTCGACGAACGGGCAGGCGCGGCGGCGGATCGCGGCGCTCGGGGGCGGGCCGCACCAGTAGCACGGCTTCGCCCGAACGAGAAAGCCGGCACGGTGAAGCAGACCGTGCCGGCTTTGGCTATTCCGGGACCGGGTTGGCTAGGACTGCGTGACCGTGAACTGCCCGCAGGCGGTGAATTCGATCGTGATCGTGGCCGTGGTCCCGTGCCGCGTGACGACCGCGACGACCTTGCCCGCATCGAACTGCGGCCGTTGCGTGCAGCTGGCGTCGCGGTGCAGCGTCGTCGGCGTCGTTACATCGAGCGCGAAGATGGTGGAGTCGTTGAACGTCACGGTGGACGACCCGTTGACCGTCAACGTGCCGCTCGGCAGCGGGGCGTCGCGATGGATCGAGCCGGGCACGTCGGCCGTGAAGACGATGGCCCAGTTGCGGAGGTCCGAGATCGAATCCCCGTTGGCGAACTTGTAGACCGTGTGGAAACCGGTCGACGTCTGGGAGATCTCGCTGGAATCGCGGATCAGCTCACGCGTGCCGTTGATCGTGAATGAGGCGGCGTGGCCGTGGCGATCGACGAAGATGCGCTCCAGGTCGGTGAACACCTGTTTGATCGACCGATCGTGGGCCGTCGGCGTCGGGTCCACGATGTCGATCGTGCCGCGCACCGTGTCCTGGCTGTGGAAACCGGTCACGCAGTTGTCGAACACGATCCGCAGCGAGTCGGGGACATGGTCCGAATCGGCGTCCACCGGCGGAGTCGGGGAGATCAGTGGTACACAGAAGAGGGGGTCCGCCGTGAGCGGGCCGACGGGCGCGCCGGGAATGAACCCCAGGCCGCTCGACGCCGTTGTGGCATCGAGCTCGCTCTGGACATCGGCCGTGACGACGTCGCCGAGGCTGTCTGCCTGCGCCTGCGTCAGAATTGAGGTGTGCGGCGCGGCCATCTGCTCGGTGCGGCAGGCCGCGAGCGCGGCGAGCGCGCCGACGGCGAAGAATCTGACGACAGGCTTCATGGCGCTGCTCTCCATCAGGGGGTGAAGAACTCCGACATGTTCGACGCCGTCGCCGATGCCCCCGGGAAGTCCGTCAATCCCAGACCTTCGGCCATCAGCCGCAGCGTGTTTTCCTCCTGGTACAACGTCGCCGAGCTGAACCCCGGCTTCACCTTCGGCCCCAGCGCCAGCCAGAAGATCCGGCCGCCGCCGTGCGTGTTGTCGTTGTCCGATTCGTCGAACGTGATGATCAGCAGCCCGTCCGACTGGAACGTCGCGTCAGCGAGCAGCGGGGCGATGTTGTTCCGGAGCCAGGTGTCGGCGGTCTGGAGGCTGCAGTCGTGCGCATCGTTGCAGAGGTTCGGCACGACGAACGCATAGTCGGGGAGGTGCCCGCCGGCGAGATCGGTCGCGAACTGAGTGAACGGCACCAGGTTCTGGAGCTGGCTCGAATCGTTCACGACGTCGGAGAAGAACGACAGCGGGAAGTGCTTGCGCGCGTAATTCCCGGACGACTGCCCAGTGAACCCTACCGACGGCAGGTCCTCGGCATACCCTTTCCACGTCTTTCCCTTGGCAAGCAGCGAACGCACGATGTTGTCGACGGTCACCGTTTTCGAATACGAGTCGCTGTTGGTGACGATCTGTCCCGTCGTGAGCACAAAGTAGTTGCCGATCGACGGGTGGGTGTTGGCGTAGTACTGGGTCGCGAGTCCCCCATGGGGCACGAGCGACATCAGGTACGGCATGCTGGTCGTGTCGACCTGATCGTAATTGTGGTTTTCTTCGAGCACGATCACCTCGTGTCCGAATGCGGGCAGCGCGCCACCGCCACCACCAGTGGAGTTCTTCGTCGCGGTTTCGCAGCTGATCGACACGAGTCCGAGGACGGTGACGCAGCATCGCAGAATCACACGGGGCATCATAGGGAGCATAACTGGTACTCCCCTGCATCACGAATGATCGTCCTTCGATTCCTGCCCGGGGTCGGTGTGACGGCGGTCACCAGCGCGCGCTTCCCAATCGTCGAGCGACCGCGGCCAGTCCTGCTTCAAGAGTCGTGACAGCGCGCGGTCCGCCAGCAAGCGACCACCGGTCTGACAGCGGGCGCAGTAGTTCGCTTCGTTGGAGGCATAGCGAATGCGTTGCACCGGCGCATCACAAACCGGACAGGGTTGACGATAGCGGCCGTGCACCGCCATCCCCTCCCGGAACGCCGTGACCTTTTCCGGGAACTCGTTCCCCGCCTCGACCTGCAGACGCTCGATCCACGTCGCGAGCGTGTTTCGCGCCGCCTGATGCAGGCGCGCGATCTCGGCGTCGTCGAGCTGGGTCGTGAGCTTCAACGGCGAGAGCCTGGCGGCGTGGAGGATTTCGTCGGAGTAGGCGTTGCCGATACCGTCGAACAGGCCCGGGTCGGTGAGGGCGCGTTTCACGGTGTGCGACTCCGAGCGCAGGGCGGCGGCGAACTGCGCCGTCGTGGCGGTCCGCACGTCGAGGCCGCCGGGGTCGTGCTCGGCCAGCGCGGCGGCGCCGTGCACGAGATAGAGCGACGCCCGATGTTTCGCGCTGGCTTCGGTGAAGAGCAGCGTGCCGGCGGGGAAGTCGAACGCCGCCAGGCCGACCTTGCCGGGGATCTGCGCCGCCGGCGGCCGCCACCGCAGCCGCCCGGCGATCATCAGGTGCAGCACCATCGCGTACTCCTCGTCGAAGGCGAAGACGATGCGCTTGCCGAGACGGCGCAGCTCCCGCACGACGCGTCCTTCGATTTCGGAAACGGCGGGGGACGTGCTGCGCAGCACAAAGGGGCTCGCGAGCCGGATACGCTGGAGCGGCTTGTCCAGGACACGCGGCCCGAGCGCGTACAGGTAGAGCGCGATGTCGGGGAGCTCGGGCATGGGAGGGTGGGCCGGCGCCGGCCCGGCGATCAGCTGAGGGTGTTGAACCGTCCTCGCGGCACCGCGGTGCCGTCCGCCTGCACCACGTCGGCGAAATCCGCACGGGTGGACATCGAGATCGGCAGGCGCTGCTCGACCACCATGCGCACCACCGCCATCGCTTCCGGCGCCGGTTCGTCGCCGGCTTCCTCGCGGTAGTACCACACGACGCCCTGGGCGGCGCGCAGCTGCGCGAGCTGTGGACCCAGCTCCGCGAGCGAGGTCCGCACGTCGTCGCACCAGATCTCGCCGGCGCGGCTCACCCGGATGCGGGCGACCTTCATCGCTTGGCTTTGGCCTGTGCCGGGGCGTCGAGGTCCTCGGCGTGCTCCACCACGCGCCCGGCGAGACCGTAGCGCACCGCGGACGCGGCGTCGAGCCAGAAGTTGCGGCGCGTGTCCTCTTCGATGCGCTCCAACGGCTGGCCCGTTTCGCGCGCCACGATACGGTTGAGCCGGTCGCGGATCCGCAGGATTTCCCGAGCCTCGATCTCGATGTCGCTCGCCGATCCGCCGGCCCCGCCCGCCGGCTGGTGCAGCAGGAAGCGCGTGTTGGGGAGGCAGAACCGCCGCTCGCGGGGAACCGCGACGTAGATCAGCGCGGCGATGCTCGCGACCCACCCGGTGCCGACCATGCGGACGGCGGGGCGAACGTAGCGCACCAGATCGTGGATCGTGTCCCCCGCCTCGACGTGCCCGCCCTGGGAGTTCAAGTACACGGTGATGTCGTCTTCGGACTCGGCGGCGAGGGCGAGCAGCTGGCCGGTAACGCTCGCCGCGACCTGCTGCGTGATCTCGCCGCTGATGATGATCGTGCGCGCGCGCAGCAACCGCTCGGCGACCGGATCGGCCGGTGCGGCCCGCACGCCATCAGGGGACTCCAACCGGGGCATACGCGCTCCAGAAAAGATGTGATCTGAATGAACGTTCGCCTGCGTCAGGCCGCAATGGAAGAGACTGAGGGAACTTCCTCCACCAAGCCCAGGTAGAGCCCCGCGGAATCACGTTCCTGGAGGTTGTGATGCTTTCCACCAAGCTGATGCGTCTCGGGCTCGTCGTGGTTTGCGGCGTCGCCGTTGTGGCGGCGGTCGCGCTGGGGCGGAGCCGTGGTACCCATATGGCGACCATCCCGGCCGGCACGACGCTGGTCGCCACGCTGGACGAAGCGGTGTCGACCGAACACGCCCGCGCCGGCGATGTCGTGCAGTTCCACACCATCGCGCCGATCCGGCTCGACGGCGGCCGCAACGAAATCCCGTCGGGCGTCGTGGTGAAGGCGACGGTCACCGAGTCGAAGGGCGGCGGGCGCATCGCCGGAGCGCCCGTGCTCGCGCTGCGGTTCACCGACGTGGTGGTGGACGGCGGCCGGCACTCGATCGACGCCGAGCCGTATCGGGTGCAGGGGCACAATGATCTCGGGAAGAGCGCGGCGCAGATCGGCGCGGGCACCGTGGCCGGTGCGATCCTCGGCCGGGTCGTCGGGGGTAAGGGCGGCACGGCGAAGGGTGCCGTCGTCGGGGCCGCGGCGGGGACCGGCGTGGCCGTGGCGACGCCGGGCGGGCACGTCGTGTTGCCCGCGGGCAAGACCGTCCGGGTGCATCTCGAAGCTGCGGTGACGGTCGCATACCATCCGCGCGCCGAGCGCCCGGACGCTTCCTGAGGCACCGGGGGTGCGCACCCGGCGGTTGACGTCCGAACCGCCGGGTGCCATCCATACTCGGTGCCGCATCTTCTCACCGTTGCATTGAAGCGCGAGCGCGATGCCGGCGCGGGGTTCCCGTTCACCGTGCCCGCCATCCGCGCGCTCGCTCCCCTCGATCTCGCCGCGCCCGTGACGCTGTTCGTCGGGGAGAACGGCTCGGGGAAATCGACGCTGCTCGAAGGCATCGCGGCGGCGGCGCGGCTGCCGAGCGTCGGCGCCGACGAGATCGCGACCGACCAGACGCTGGCGGCGCAGCGCCGCCTCGGCGACGTGCTGCGGCTCGTGTGGTCGAAGCGCACCCATCGCGGCTTCTTCCTGCGCGCAGAAGACTTCTTCGGCTTCCAGCGCCGGCTCGCGGCCGATCGCGTGGCCTACGAGGCGCGCCTGGGCGAGATCGACATGGAGTACCGCGATCGCTCCGAGTATGCAAAGGGTTTCGCCACGCTGCCCGTGCGCCGGACGCTGGCGGACATGGAGCGCCGCTACGGCCGGGACCCGGACGCGCGCTCGCACGGCCAGGCGTTCCTCAATCTGTTCCAGGGGCGCTTCGTGCCGGGTGGTCTCTACCTGCTGGACGAGCCCGAGGCGCCGCTGTCGCCGCAGAACCAGCTTGGCCTGCTCGCCGTGCTGCTCGAGATGGTGGCGCAGGCGGCGCAGTTCGTCATCGCCACGCACTCCCCGATTCTGCTGGCCTTCCCCGGGGCCAAGATCTACAGCTTCGATCAGGTCCCCATCGCCCCGGTGGCCTACGAGGACCTCGACCACGTGGCGCTGACGCGGGATTTCCTCAACGATCCGGGGGCGTTCCTGCGGCGTCTGAGGAGCGGGACGTGAGCGCGCCGGCGGGCGGCCGGCCCGAGCCGCGCCCGGGCGCGCGGGCCCTCACGGTGCTGGCGATCCTGGCGGTGCTGTACACGCTGTATTTCGCGCGCGAGTTCCTGCTGCCGATCACCCTCGCCCTGTTGCTGACATTTCTCCTCAGCCCCGCGGTGCGCGCCCTGGCGAAACGCCGCGTGCCGCTGCCGCTCGCGGCGGCGCTCGTGCTCATCGGCCTCTTCGGCGTGGCGGGACTGGCGGTGTACGAGCTGTCCGGGCCGGTGCAGAGCTGGGCCACCAATGCTCCCGAGACGATCGCCAAGGCGCAGACGCGGCTGCACCGCCTGCTCGTCCCGATCCGGCGCGTGACGTCGACGGCGGAGCAGGTGGAGAGTGCGGCGGGGGGCGTCGCCGGGCCCGACGCCCCGCCCGTGGTGGTCGTGAAGGGGACGAGCGTCGTGTCGCGGTTGTTCGGATCGACGCAGCGCTTTCTCGCCGCGGCGCTCGAGGTGACGATCCTGCTGTTCTTCCTGCTGGCGGCCGGCGATCTGTTTCTCCAGAAGCTCATCAAGGTGCTCCCCAACCTGCACGACCGGCGTAAGGCGATCGAGATCGCCCGGGCGACGGAATCGTCGGTGTCGGTCTATCTGCTCACGACCGCGGCGGTGAACCTGGTCGAAGGGACGATCGTCGCCGGTGCCGTCTACCTCCTCGGGCTGCCCAACGCCCCGCTGTGGGGCGCGCTGGTGGCGCTGTTCGAATTCGTGCCGTATCTCGGCGCCGTCGGCGCGGTGGTCGTGCTCTCGGTGGCCGCGCTCGCCACGTTCGACGACGTCGGCCACGCGTTGCTGGTTCCCGGCAGCTACCTCGTGATCAACCTGGTGCAGGCGAACCTCGTCGGCCCGCTGCTGCTGGGCCAGCGGCTGGAGCTGAATCCGGTCGCGATTCTCGTGAGCCTGGCGTTCTGGTTCTGGATCTGGGGGATCGCGGGAGCGTTCATCGCGGTGCCGCTGCTCGCGACCTTCAAGATCTGCTGCGACCACATCGAGCGGCTGGCGCCGGTGGGGGAGTTCCTGGGACGGCGCGACCAGACGTCCTAAGGAGACGTCCCCCACTCTTCCTGCTTCACGACGGCGAGCACCGAATGCAGCGGGTTCAGCTCGAGACGCGACGGCTGCGCCGCCACGCCGAGCGCTGTTTCGGTGACCGGACCGTGGACATTGATCCGCAGGAAGACCTGCGAGCCGTCGCCGAACTTAATCAACAGGGGCACGGGCATGATGAAATTCGGCGGGACCCCCTCCTGTCGCACGCGCAGATGGAGGAGATGCGGGTGGTCGGCGGTAGAATCGGTCCGCCAGGAGAACGTGTAGGTGGGGAAGCCGTTGCCGTTCACCCATTCGTCGAAGAACCAGCCCATGGGAATCCCGGTATGTGCTTCGACCATGCGCTGGAAGTCGCGCGTCGAGGCCGTCTTGCCGCGATACAGCTGGTAGAAGTCCTGCATCATCCCCGTAAAGTCCGCTTCGTTCCTGTCGTTCAGGTTGAGCATCATGTTGCGCAGCATCTGCAGCACCCATGCGCCCTTGCCGTACACGATCGTGGAGTAATCCTCCGGATCCAGGTCGCTGGCGATCCTGGTGCCGAGCGCAAGGGGTGGAGCGTGGTCGCCACGCACGCGGATCGCGTCGGCCCAGTTCGTCAGCTGGCGGAAGTATTTCTCGTTATCCCGCAGAACCAGCTGCATGTACCAGAGTCCCGAGAAATCCGCGAACCCTTCCGAGAGCCACGTATCCCGGTAGGTCGCCGGCTCGACGCCGATCCCCCACCACTGATGGGCCATTTCGTGAGCCCGGAAGATCTCATTGAAGCCGGTCTTATCGAGCGTCCAGAAGGTGAACCACGAGAGATGGATCAATCCCGGGAACGCCTGGCCGTGTCCGTACGGGGTCTCGGTGGCAAAGTATTTGGAGAACAGCGGAGGACCGTACACCAGCGTGAAGAACGACAGGCTGTTCGCCACGTCCGCCCCCACTACCTCCTGGGGATCCCGCGCCTGCAGCAGCAAGGCGTCGAGACGGCGGTGGGCTTCGAGGTTGACCTGCACCGTGACCGGCGGGATGCGCCGGTCGACGACGTTGAACTCGGTGAACTCGCCGATGTTGAACGAGACCTGCCCGGTGGGCCGCTCGGCGACCCAATGCGTCGTCAGGACGGAGCCATCGGTGCGCGAATCGACGAGGCGGCCGATGCTGGCGAACTGCAGGCGGCTGGGCGTATGAAACGTCAGATCGACCGCCGCATCCTCCCAATCGGACCGCGGATACCACAGTTCGGTGTCCTTGATGAAGTACCACTTGTCGAGCCCCCACAGACTCGGGCCGAGCTGGCGGGCCCACGAGGGCAACAGATCCGGCGTGAACGACCCGAGCTCGATGAGGTGGCCGTGATAGGCGATCCGCGCCGTCGCGGACTGGCCGCTGCGCACTGGAGCGCCGAAGCGCACCCACAGGCCGGAGGTGCCGCTTTCCCGAAAGAAGCTGTCCCGGGTTCCGTCCTGCTCGAGGATGGAATCCACTTGCAGGTCATCGAACAACATCAGCCGGGCCCACTGGATGCCGTCGCGACGCGCGACGCCGTGGATCGTCGCCCGGGCCCGGAAGTTGAGATTGTTGTCGATCCACGATTCGATGTCGTACGCGGTGATGCCCAGGGGGGCAAGTTGGCGCGGCGCCGCGGCGAGAGTGTCCACCAGCGCGGATCGGCGCGGGAACTGGCACACGGTCTGCGCGCGCTGCTGGGCTCGACGCCCGTGTCGCCGCAGCAGGATCGGCTCTTCCGCTTCGGGATCCACCTCGAACATCAGGTCCTCCCCCGCCACACGCTTGACGTGCGCGTAGAAGAACCCATTGTCATCGTGGTTCAACAGCGCCGCCATGAAGCTGGACTCGGTTGCATGCGCATGTCCATCGACCAGCCGGTCCAGGGCGTTGGACACCGCCTGTTTCGCGCCGGGCGGGACGACGTCGGGCGCGAACGACAGACGCCCGCGCAGCTCGGCGAGGGTCGAGTCGGCGAAGAAGAGTACGGCGGACAGGAGCGGTGCGGTGAGACTCGAATCGCCGAGCATGCGCCACAGCTGTCCCCGCTCCACCGGCAGTGGCGGCGTGAGCGCCACCGAGCCCTTCCCGACGAAGACCGCGCCAATGGTTTGCGCGGCGACGGGTGTGAGCAGGTAGAGACGCCCGCTGTCGAGATGAAACTCCATCACGTCCCGGCGCAGGATCAGCCCGCGAACCTGGGAGACGCTGTCCGAACGCGGGGCGGCATTCTGGAGGGCGGAGAGGGTGGAGCTGTACGTGGATCCGGCCTGCCCACGAAGCGCCGTACTGCACAGGAGCAACGTGGCCGTGAACCATCCCGAGGCTGTCTGTCGCATGGCTCGATGGTAACACGCGGCGGCGCCGCCGCCATCGGCCTCGGGCTTACTCAGGATTTCGGGGCGAGATAGTCCTCGGCGGCGACGATGCGCCA
>DATFSB010000543.1:0-3463 GCA_035262825.1 Gemmatimonadales bacterium
CCTCGACGACATCGTGAATCACACGATCGCGCGCGTGCTCGACCGGCTCAATCTCCCGCAGACGCTCGTCGCTGAGTGGCAGGGCACGGCCCGGCGCGTCTCGGCGGGGGAGCCGGGTGACTGACCTCTCGGTCGTCATCCCCGTCTACAACGAGGAAGCCAGCCTCACACCGCTCTGGTCCGAATTGCGCGTGGTGCTCGAAGAGCTCGGGCTCGCCTTCGAGGTCGTCTTCGTCGACGACGGAAGCCGCGATCGCAGCGCCGAGATCATCCGCTCGTTCCGCGAGGCGGACCGGCGCGTGCGCCTGGTGCGGCTCAAGACGAACGGCGGCGAGACGGCGGCGACCGACGCCGGGCTCAAGGCCGCGCGCGGCGGGCGCGTGGTGGTGATGGACGCCGATCTGCAGAACGACCCGCGCGACATCCCGATGCTGCTCGCGCACCTGGACCATTGGGATGCGGTGACGGGCTGGCGAGTGAATCGCGCCGGCGACAATCTCGTGCGCCGCGCGTCGTCGCAGGTCGCCAACGGCATCCGGAACTGGATGTCGGACGAGACGATCCACGACAGCGGGTGCACGTTCCGCGCGTTCCGGCGCGAGTGCTTGCGCGGGCTCGTGCTCTATCGCGGCTTCCACCGCTTCATCCCGACCCTGCTCCGGATGCGGGGCTATCGCGTGCTCGAGGTGCCGGTGGGCCACCGGCCGCGGCGCTTCGGCCGGTCGAAATACGGCATCCTGGATCGCGCGCTCGTCGCCTTCGCCGACCTGCTGGTGATCCGCTGGATGAAGTCCCGCCTTCTTCGCTATGAAGTCGTCGAGGACGTCGGCGGCGATCTCGTCCGCAACTGAGCCGAGCGCATGAACGTCCTGCTGGTCGGTCTCGGCCGCTGGGGCGAGAACCACCTGCGGGTGCTCGGCGAGCTGGGCGTCACCCTCTGGGTCGCCGACGTCTCGCCGGCCCGCCTGGCGTGGGCGATTCGCCGCGGCGTCGCGCCGGGCCGCGCCGTCGCCGACTATCGGGCCGCCCTCGCCGCCGTCGACGCGGTCGACATCGTGACGTCCGCCGACAGCCACTGGGACCTCGCCCGGGCGTGCCTGGCCGCCGGGCGGCACTGCTTCGTGGAGAAGCCGCTCGCGCGGACGGCGGCGGAGGGGCGCCTGCTCGAGGCCGCGGCCGGTGCCGCAGGCCTCGTGGTGCAGGTCGGTCACATCTTTCGCTTCCACCCCGTGACGGCGACCCTGCGCGAGGCGCTGACCGCCGGGCGCATCGGGGCCGTGCGCTACGCGACCGGCCGCTTCTCGGGGTTCAAGCGGCCCCGGACGGACGTGGGCGTGACGCAGACCGACGCGCTCCACTACTTCGATCTGTTCGCGCACCTCTTCTGCCGCGAGGCGACCCGGGTGAGCGCGCTGCAGCGCGATTTCCTGGGGCGCGGCCTCGACGACATGTCGGTGACAGTCGTTCACTACGGCGACGTGCCGGCGATCGTCGAGGCGAGCTACTTTCCTCCGGGGACGTGGCGCGAGTGCATGATCGTCGGCGAGCGCGGCAGCCTGGTGGCGGACTACGGAGCCTCGACCGTCACCCTGCATCTGGGCGAGCACAGCAAGCGCGGCGATGCCTGGGAGGCTGTGGAGACGGGGAAGGAGGAGCTCCCGACCCGCCGCGAGGAGCCGCTGCGACTCGAGCTGCGGGCGTTTCTCGACGCGTGCGCCGGCCGCGCGGCGAATCCGGTTCCGGTCGCGGCCGGCGTGCGTGCCCTCGACGTCGTGGAAGCGGCCGAGCGGTCGGCCCGGCTCGGCGCCCAGGTCGTGCTCGCGCCCACGGCTTGACAGCCACCCCGCCAGCCCGCACAGTCCCCCTCGTCGAAACGCGAGGGTCGCCGGCAGGGACCACATCGGCTGCCCCGGGGAGATAGAGCGATGGCCATCCGACTCGTGGTGACGATCACGGCCGTGCCGGGCAAGGGGTCTCAGCTCGCGGAGGCGTACAAGAGCCGCTGCGCCCAGGTGATGAAGGAGCCGGGCTGCGAGCAGTTCGAGGTTTTCCAGAGCGCGGTGAACCCCGACCGCCTGACCCTGCTGGAGCGCTGGGTCGACCAGGCGGCCCTCGACGCCCACGCGAAGCTCAACAGCTCGCGTCCGCCGCTCTTGCCGGAGCTGCGCGTTGGCAACGGCGAGCGCGAGGACTACGAGTACCGCCGGACGCGCTGAACCCGCGCCATGAGGCGCCGGTGCTGGGTGACGACGAGGGACGCATGACGGCACGGCGGGAGTTCCTGTCGGGGATGGCGGCGCTCGCCGCGAGCGCGCTCATTTCTCGGCGCCGCGCGGAGGCGCAGATGGCAATAGTCAAGCCCCATCGGATCGACGTCCACCATCACCACACGCCGCCGCCTTATCTGGCCGCCATCACGGCGAAGAACGTCACCGGCCCGGTGCGTGACTGGACGCCCGAGAAGTCGCTCACGGACATGGACCGGGCCGGCGTGGCGACGGCGCTCACGTCGATCACGACGCCCGCGCTGCGCTTCCTGGACGACGCCGGCGCGCGCAAGCTCGCGCGCGAGTGCAACGATTATTCGGCCAAGCTGGTCGCCGATTCCAAGGGGCGCTTCGGCATGTTCGCGGTGATGCCGATGCCGGACGTCGAGGCCACGCTGCAGGAGATCGGCTACGCGCTCGACTCGCTCAAGGCCGACGGCATCGCACTGCTCACGAGCTACGGCGACAAGTGGCTCGGCGACCCGGCCTTCACGCCCGTGCTCGAAGAGCTCAATCGGCGGCGCACCGTCGTGTACACGCACCCTACCACCGCCAACTGCTGCGGCAACCTGATTGCCGACGTGCCCGAGTCGATCGTCGAGTGGGGGACCGACACGACGCGCACGATCGCCAGCCTGGTGTTCAGCGGCGCGGCCGCGCGATTCCACGACGTGCAGATGATCTTCTCGCACGGGGGCGGGACCTTGCCGTTCTTGACCGAGCGATTCGTGCGCCTGCCCTTGATCAACAAGAAGCTGGCGGCGCGCGTGCCGAACGGAGTGGAGGCCGAGCTCAAGCGCTTCTACTACGACACCGCGCAAGCGGCGCACCCGTACGCGCTCGCGTCGCTGACGAAGTTGATCCCGACCACGCAGATCGTCTTCGGGACGGATTTCCCGTATCGCACGGCGATCGACCACGTGAAGGGGCTGACCGAGTACGGGTTCGGCGCGAGCGACCTGCAGGCGATCGATCGCGACAACGCGCTCCGACTGATGCCGCGCCTGCGCGGGCCGGCGTAAGCGCGGCTCGCCTCTACTTCGGTGCTGCGCCGGGCAAAGACCGCCAAGGCCTTGGGGTCAGATCCCGCAGTCAATCCTGACCCGGGCGACGAGATCATCCAGTAAGCGAAGCCTGATGGACCGGCGAGGAGTGAGCGGGGCCCACGGGAGGCAAGGGGGTTCTCCCGTGAGCCC
>DATFSB010000544.1:0-15244 GCA_035262825.1 Gemmatimonadales bacterium
ATTCTGGTCCGCGACGGTCTCATCACGTCGGACCAGTTGAAACGCGCCCTGGCCGAGCAGCGCAGCTCCGGCATGCGCCTCGGTTACACCCTGGTGAAGCTCGGCTTCATCGAAGAAACCGAGATCACCAAGATGCTGGCCCGGCAGTACCGCATGCCGGCGGTCGACCTGTCGCGCTTCGAGGTCGACCCCAAGATCCTGAAGCTGATCACCCCCGACATCGCGAACACATACACCGTCCTGCCGCTGAAGCGGGAGGGGCGCACGCTGACGATCGCGATCGCCGACCCCAACAACGTGGCGGCGATCGAAGACATCAAGTTCATCACCCGCTGCGACATCTTCCCGGTGATCGCGGGCGAGTACACGCTGCGCAACGCGATCGACCGCTACTACCAGCAGTCGGACGCCCAGCTGGCGAGCCTGCTCAAGAGCGTCGAGGACGAGGGCGCCGACGACCTCGAGGTCGTCGAAGAGCAGATGGACGATGAGGTCAAGGCTTCCGAGCTCGCCGAAGACGCGCCGGTCGTGAAGCTGATCAACGGGCTCCTCACCGACGCCGTGAAGCGCGGCGCCTCCGACATTCACATCGAGCCGTTCGAGCACGAAATGCGGGTGCGCTACCGCGTGGACGGCGCGCTGCAGGAAGTGATGAAGCCGCCGATCAAGATGCGGGCGGCGCTCACCTCACGCGTGAAGATCATGGCGCAGCTCAACATCGCCGAGCGGCGCGTGCCACAGGACGGACGCATCAAGCTGAAGATGGGGCACCGCGTCATCGATTTCCGCGTGTCGACGCTGCCGGTGCTGTTCGGCGAAAAGATCGTGCTCCGGATTCTCGACAAGGGCAACCTGACGTTCGATCTGTCGAAGTTCGGCTTCGAGCCCAAGGCCGAGGCCGACCTGATGAAGGCGATTCTCAATCCCTACGGCATGGTGCTGGTGACGGGGCCGACGGGCTCGGGCAAGACGACGACGCTGTACTCCGCGCTGTCGAAGATCAACACGATCGAAGTGAACATCATGACCGCCGAGGATCCCGTCGAGTACAACCTGATGGGGATCAACCAGGTGCTGGTGCGCAACGAGGTCGGGATGACGTTCGCGGCCGCGCTGAAGGCATTCCTGCGCCAGGACCCCAACATCATCATGGTGGGCGAGATCCGCGACCTCGAGACGGGCTCGATCGCCATCAAGGCGGCGCTCACCGGCCACCTCGTGCTGTCGACGCTGCACACCAACGACGCGCCCTCGACGATCACCCGCATGATCGACATGGGGATCGAGCCGTTCAACGTGGCGAGCGCGGTCAACATCATCGTGGCGCAGCGTCTGGTGCGGCGCATCTGCGCCGATTGCAAGCAGGAGTGGGACTACACCGACGAAGAGCTGCACGCGTTCGGGATCGAGCGCAAGCAGGGCCCGTTCTTCAAGGGCCAGGGCTGCGATACCTGCAACGGCACCGGCTACAAGGGGCGGCAGGGGCTCTACGAAGTGATGACGATGTCGAGCGCTCTGCGCCGGCACGTGTTGCGGGGGGCGTCGACCGAAGAGATGCAGCAGGCGGCCGTCGAAGAGGGGATGTTGACGTTGCGCATGGACGGGCTGGTCAAGGTGAAGCGGGGCGTCACCACGCTGGAAGAGGTCGTGAAGGAAACCGCCGGATGAAGGAGATCGCGCCATGCCGGTGAACCTTCGAGCGCTGCTCGAGGAGATGATCGAAAAGGACGCCTCCGACCTGCACATCGTGGCGGGGGAGCGGCCCAAGCTGCGCGTGGACGGCGATATCACCAGCGCGTCGACCGAAGAGGTGCTCACCCCCAAGGACACGCTGTCGCTGGCGTACTCGGTGCTCACCGAAAACCAGAAGAAGCGCTTCGAGACGGAAAACGAGCTCGACTTCTCGTTCGGCATCCAGAACCTGGCCCGGTTCCGCGGCAACTGCTTCAAGCAGCGGGGCTGCGTGTCGCTCGTGATCCGGCAGATTCCCTTCAACGTCCGCACCTTCGACGAGCTGGGGCTGCCGCCCATCGTGGCCAAGCTGTCGGAGCGGCCGCGCGGCCTGGTGCTCGTGACCGGCCCGACGGGCTCGGGCAAGAGCACGACGCTGGCGGCGATGATCGACAAGATCAACAAGGAGCTGAAGGGCCACATCATCACGGTGGAAGACCCGATCGAGTTCATCCACCGCCACCAGCAATGCCTCGTGAATCAGCGCGAGGTAGGGACCGACACCAACAGCTTCGCGGCGGCGCTGAAATACGCGCTGCGCCAGGACCCCGACGTCGTGCTGATCGGCGAAATGCGCGATCTCGAGACGACCCAGTCGGCGCTCACCATCGCCGAGACGGGCCACCTCGCGTTCGCCACACTGCACACCAATTCCGCGGCGGAGACGATCAACCGCATCATCGACATCTTCCCATCGCACCAGCAGCCGCAGATCCGCGCACAGCTGGCGTTCGTGCTCGAAGGCGTGATCACGCAGACGCTGCTGCAGAAGGCGAAGGGCCGCGGGCGCGTGATGGCGGCGGAGATCATGGTGTGCACGCCGGCGATCCGCGCGCTGATCCGCGACGACAAGGTGCACCAGATCTACTCGTCGATGCAGGCGGGGAAAAAGCACGGCATGCAGACGTTGAACGACGCCCTGTACCAGCTCTACATGCAGCGCGACGTGGTGAAGGACGAATGTCTCCGGGTGTCGGGTGATCCCAACGAGTTCCTGCGGATGATCGGCGAGGCCCCGGTCGACGAAGGCACCGGCATGGCCAGCGGCGCCGCTGGTGGAGCGAAAGTGGCCGCGCGCCGCTAGCGCGGGCCCCGTCGGAGGATGATCGATGCCACTCTTTGAGTATACCGCGCGCAACCTGAAGGGCGACCTCGTGAAGAATCAGGTCGACCTTCCGACCAAGGACGACGTCGTCGCCCACCTGCGGAAGAACCGCCTCGTGCTGGTGCAGGTGCGGCAGGCGCCCCGCGCGGTCTCGATGCCGCGCCTCGGCGGCGGCGTCAAGACACGCGACGTGGTCGTGTTCACGCGGCAGTTCGCGACGATGATCAACGCCGGCTTGCCGTTGGTCCAGGCGCTCGACATCCTGGCGCAGCAGACCGAGAACAAGACCCTCGCCGGCGTCACCCGGCAGGTCGTGTACGACGTCGAGAGCGGCCAGACGCTGGCCGACGCCCTGCGCAAGCATCCCAAGGCGTTCTCCGACCTGTACGTCAACATGGTGGCCGCGGGCGAAGCGGGCGGTATTCTCGACACGATTCTGCAGCGGCTCGCCCAGTTCCTCGAGAAGAACGACGCCATCGTCCGCAAGGTGAAGGGCGCGATGGTCTACCCGGGCGTCATCCTCACCGTCGCCGTCGTGGCCGTCGCGGTGCTGCTCATCTTCGTGATTCCGACGTTCCAGAACATGTTCGCGTCGGTCAACCTCGAGCTGCCGCTCCCCACCCGCATCGTGATCGGCGCCAGCAACGTCCTCAAGAGCTACTGGTGGGCGATCATCGGCGTCATCGGCATCGGGGTGTTCGCGATCACGCGCTACTACAAGACCGCCCCGGGACGGCTGCAGATCGACGGGCTGCTGCTGCGCTTCCCCGTGCTCGGCGACGTGCTGCGCAAGTCGGCGGTGTCGCGCTTCACCCGCACCCTCGGCACGCTGATCTCGTCGGGCGTGTCGATTCTCGACGGCCTCGAGATCACCGCCCGCACCGCCGGCAACATGGTGATCCACAACGCCGTGATGGAGTCGCGCCAGTCGATCGCGTCGGGCGACACGATCTCCGCGCCGCTGCAGCGCTCCAAGGTGTTCCCACCGATGGTGATCTCGATGATCGCCGTCGGAGAGCAGACCGGCGGTCTCGACGAGATGCTGTCCAAGATCGCCGACTTCTACGACGAAGAAGTGGACGCCGCCGTGGGGACGCTGCTCTCGCTCATGGAGCCGATCATGATCGTCGTGCTCGGCGTCATCGTCGGCGGCATGGTGGTCGCCATGTACCTTCCGATCTTCGACATGGTCAACGCGGTGCAGTAAGCAACGCGTCACCGCAGGTCGTCCTGACGGGCCCCGATCTCGGGGCCCGTTGTTCTTGGGTTCCGGATTGCTGCCAACGCCGTGTCCAATCAAGGCGCGCGACGCCGGGGTGGGGGCTAGGACGGGGGACGTCGCGCGATCAGAAGCATGTCCCTGCTGGCTCCGGTTCTTGCATTTTGCGATACCAAATCCAATAGTTATCCGCTCCGAGCCGGTCTCTGCCCCCGAGCACCGTCAGAGGTTGGATGCGCTGGCTGAGCAGGTCCTCCAAAGCGTCCGTCATGCCGTCGCCCCGCAGCCTGCTGCGGCTGGTCTACTTGTGGCGCTTCTCCGTCGCCATCGCCATCTACCTGAGCGCCGCCTTCCGCGTGCAGGTCACGGCGCCGCTCAACATCCTCGTCACGTCGATCCTGCTCGTCGCCACCCTCATCTTCACCGGCGGCTCGTACTGGTACACCCACGTCCGCCACCGGCCGGCCGGACGGACGTTCCTCTATCTGCAGGCGCTGTTCGATATCGCCCTGGTCACCGCCGTGGTGCACGTGACCGGCGGCCCGGAGAGCGACTTCCAAAGCCTCTACGTCCCCGTCATCGCCGTCACGGCGGTGCTGATGCCGCCGGGCGGCACCGCCCTGATCACCGTGCTGGCCGGGCTCGCCTACCTCGCCGACCTGCTGTTCGGCCATTCGCTGCCGGTGAGCGGGACGGTGTGGATCCAGCTGGGGTTGTTCGCCGTCGTCGCCGCGGTGCCCGCCTACTTTGCGAGCCGCATCAAGGTGATGACGGCGGAGCATGAGGCGTTGGCGGGCGAGCTGCGCCAGGCGCGGCTCGAGGCGAGCGACGTGCTGCAGAACCTGGTGAGCGGTGTGCTGACGGTGGATGCCGACGGCAAGCTGCTGTTCTCCAACCCCGCCGCGGAGCAGATCCTCGGCTTCCGATCGCGCGAATGGCTGGGGCGGACGTTCCTGCCGGAGCTGGCGCGCCTCTCGCCGGAGTTCTGGGCGGCGGTGGCGGCGACGGCGCGGCGCGGCATCCGGTTGATGCGCGTAGAGGCGACCGTGCGCCGCGGCGAGCGCTCGTTCCCGGTCGGCCTCACCACCACGACGATCACCGGGAGCGGCGACCTGCCGCCTCGCGTCACCGCGATCTTTACCGACATCTCCGACTCCAAGCGGCTCGAAGAGCTGCACCTGCGGGCCGAGCGCCTGGAGGCGGTCGCCGAGCTGTCGGCGAGCCTGGCGCACGAGATCAAGAACCCGCTCGCCTCGATCCGCTCGTCGGTCGAGCAGCTGGCCCGCTCCACGCGCACCAATCCCGACGAGAAGTTCCTCGCCGGCCTGATCGTGCGGGAGAGCGATCGCCTGAGCCGACTGTTGTCCGAGTTCCTCGACTTCTCGCGGGTGCGGGTCACCGAATACCGCACCGTGGATCTGCGCATGGTGGCGACCGCGGCGGTGCGGCTGGTACGCCAGCATCCCGACTGCCCGGCGGAGGCGCTGATCGAGATCAGCGGCGGCCCGACGCCGATGGAAGCCGACGAGGATCTGCTGCACCGCGTCGTTTCCAACCTGGTGCTCAACGCCGTGCAGGCCAAAGGTCCCGGGGTGCATGTGGCGGTCTACGCCGGCCGCCTCGGCCCGGAGGACGTGCCCACCGGGATCACGATTGAGAACCCCGTCACGCTGCGGGTGAGCGACAACGGACCGGGGATTCCCGAGACGGTGCGCGAGCGGCTGTTCGAGCCGTTCGTCACCGGGCGGCCCGGTGGCACCGGGCTGGGCCTCGCGATCGTGCAGCGCGCCGTGGCGGCGCACCGCGGCATGGTGCTGGTCGACTCGGTCGCGGGGCAGGGAACGACGTTCACCGTGTTTTTCCCGGCGGCCCGCCGGAAGGAAGAAGCCGCATGACGACTGTTGCCAACCCATCACTGTTGATCATCGACGACGAATCCGCCATCCTCGACACGCTGCGCATCCTGCTCAAGAACCAGGGCTTCGACGTCAACACGGCCCAGGGCGGCAAAGCGGGACTGGAACAGCTCAAGTCCACGAACCCCGACATCGTGTTGACCGACGTGCGCATGCCGCAGGTGACGGGAATCGACATCCTCACCGCCGTGCGCCAGCAGGATCCCGAGACCCCGGTGATTCTGATGACCGCCCAGGCGTCGTTGCAGAGCGCCATTCAGGCCGTGAACGAGGGTGCGTTCTACTATATCCAGAAGCCATTCTCCAACGACGATCTGATCGCGATCTGCCGCCGCGCCGCGGAGCACCGGCGGCTGCGCACCGAGAACAAGCAGCTGAAGCAGGAGATCCGCCGCCGCGAGCGCTCCTCGCGCTTCGCCAAGCCGCTCGGCATGGCGCGCACCTTTACCGACGTCCTGAAGCTGGCGGAGCAGGTCGCCCCTACCGAGAGCACCGTGCTGATCCAGGGAGAGTCAGGCACCGGGAAGGAAGTGATCGCCCGCTACATCCACGACATCTCGGCGCGCAACGAAGGGCCGTTTCTGTCGCTCAACTGCGGCGCGCTGCCGGAAAGCCTGCTCGAATCGGAGCTGTTCGGCCACGTGAAGGGGTCGTTCACCGGTGCCGTGCGCGACAAGCAGGGGCTGTTCGCCGCCGCGCGGGGCGGCACGTTCTTTCTCGACGAGATCGGCGAGATGTCGCCCGCCACGCAAGTGAAGCTGCTGCGGGTGCTGCAGGAGCGTGAGGCGATTCCCGTGGGGGGCACCGAGGCGATCCCGGTGGATGTGCGCGTGGTCGCGGCGACCAACCGGGATCTGGACGACGAAATCAAACGGGGGCGCTTCCGCACCGACCTGTATTACCGCCTCAACGTGATCGCCCTGCACCTGCCGCCGCTGCGGGAGCGGCGCGACGACATCAAGATCTTCGTCGAAGCCTTCCTGGACCGCATCGGCAAGGAGGAGGGAGCCTCCCCCAAGCGGCTCGCCGCGGAGGCGATGGATGCGGTGCTCGCCTACGACTGGCCCGGCAACGTGCGCGAGCTGGAGAATGCCCTGGAGCGCGCGGTCGTGCTCACCAAGGGGGACGTGATTCCGCTCTCGGCGATGCCGGCCAAGCTCACCGAGCGGCGCGCCGAGCCGCTGGTGGCCGACCGCCCCTATCCCAATCCCACGCTCGAGACGATCGAGCGCGCCTATATCACGTGGGTGCTGCAGTCGGAGGGCGGCAACAAGAGCCGCGCCGCCGAAGTGCTCGGCATCGATCCCTCCACCCTGTACCGCAAGTTGAGCCGGTACGAGGGCGATGCCCCAGTCGCGGGCTGAAGACGATCCGGTCGGGATCGAAACGCTGGAGCGGCTCGCCGCCGCCGCTCCCCGCTACAACGCCTGGCTGATCGAGCGGGTGCTGCCGTGGGTCGGCCGGCGCGTGCTCGAGATCGGGGCGGGTGTCGGCACGATGTCGGCGTTTCTGGCCGACCGCGAGCGCGTGGTGCTGTCCGATACCAATGCCGGCTACCTGGATCGGCTGCGCGTTCGGTTTGCCGGACACCCCAACATCCGCATCGAGGCGCTGCGCCTCCCGGCGAGCGACGGCGATCTCCAGGCCGAGCGGCTCGACACCATCATCTGCCTCAACGTGCTGGAGCACGTCCGCGACGACGAGCTGTCGCTCGCCACGATGTTTCAGCTGCTGCAGCCGCGTGGCCGCCTCGTGCTGCTGGTGCCGTCGCTCCCGGCGATCTACGGCGCCCTCGACCGGGCTCTGGGACACTTTCGCCGCTACACCCCGGCGGAGCTGCGGTGGAAATACGCCACAGCCGGCTTTCGTATGCGGCACCTCGAATACTTCAACATGGCCGGGATCCCGGGGTGGTGGTTCACGGGGCGGGTGTTGCGCCGCGAGCTGATCCCCACGGGGTCGCTGCGCTGGTATGACGCCCTGGTGCCGCTGTTCCGTCTCGAGCGCTTCCTTCCCTGGCGGCTGGGGCAGTCGCTGATCGCGGTGGGAGAGCGTCCGGCATGAGCGACCTCACCCTGTCGGTGATCGTGCCCGCGTACAACGAAGAGGACACCGTGGAGCAGATCGTGACCCGGCTGCACGAGCTGCCGCTGCGTCTCGAAGTGATCGCCGTCAACGACGCGTCCAGGGACGGTACGGGGTCGGTGCTCGACCGGCTCGCCTCGCAGGGTGCGCTGCAGCGCGTCATCCACCATCCGGAGAACCGCGGCAAAGGGGCGGCGCTGCGCTCGGGGATCGCGGCGGCGACGGGCGACGTCGTCGTCGTGCAGGACGCCGACCTCGAGTACGACCCGACCGATTTGCCGCGGCTGCTCGAGCCGATCCGCTCCGGCCGCGCCGACGCCGTATACGGCTCGCGTTTTCAGGGCGGACCGCATCGCGTGCTGTTCTTCTGGCACTCGGTAGGCAACCGCCTGCTCACGCTCGTCTCCAACATGTTCACCAACCTGAACCTCACCGACATGGAGACGTGCTACAAGCTGGTGCGGCGCGACCTGCTGCAGCGGCTGCCGTTGACGTCCGACCGCTTCGGCTTCGAGGTGGAGATCACCGCGCGGCTCTCTCAGGCGGGGGCCCGGATCTGGGAGCTGCCGATCACCTACAGCGGCCGCACCTACGCCGAGGGGAAGAAGATCACCTGGCGCGACGGGCTGGCGGCGCTGTGGCACATCGTGCGCTACAACCTGGCCCCGCCGGGCGGAGACTGGCGCCAGCGGTGACCAGCGCCGCGCGATCCGCGCTCATCGTCGGCTTGCTCGTTCTGGCAGGAAGGGCGCTCGCGCTCAACCGCGCACTGATCGGCGTGTCGTACGACGACGGGCTGTACGCCGGCGCGGCGATCGCTCTCGCGCACGGGCAGGGGTACGTCCACCCCCACCTCCCCGGCACGCCGGCGGTGGTGCACTACCCGCCGGTCTATCCGCTCGTCCTGGCGCCGTTCTTCGGCACGATGTCGGTGGATGCCGCGGGATTCGCCTCCAAGCTTCTCAACGTCATTATCGCCGCGATCACGGCAGCGCTGATCGCGTGGCATGCGGCTCGGAGCGAGCTGCTCGGGCCCGCTGCGCCGCGCTGGCTCGCGCCAGCGGTGGTGACGGCGGCGGCACTCGCGATCCCGTGTCTCGTGCTGCAGACCGCCCTCTACGCCGAACCCCTCTTCGGGTTGTGGCTCGCCCTCGCGGTCGTCATCGCCGATGCCCCGACCAACCCGGGATCAGCGGTGCGGGGCGCGGTGCTCTCGGGGCTTGCTGCCGCCCTGGCCCTGCTCACGCGCACCATCGGCGTCGCCGCGGGCGCCGGTGTGGCGGGGTTTCTGCTCGTGGTGCGCAAGGTCCCGCTGCGGCACGCGGCGCTCGCGGCGCTGCCGGTCGCCGTCGCCGCGATCGGGTGGGGGTGGTGGACGACGGCGCACGCCCGCGGCATCGACCCTGCGATGGCGATCAACTACGGCAGCTACGCGGAGGTAGTGAAGCAAAGCGGACTCAGCGCCTGGACCAGGAGCATTCCCGACCTGGTGCGGCCCGTTGGCACGATCACCCTCGCGTGGGTAGGATCGCGACTGTTGTACCTCGTCTTCGGCATCGCGGCACTGCTCGTCGGCGCGTACGGATGGTGGCTCGCGTGGCGCCGGTCGGCTATCGGTTTCACGCTCGTCGGCTACTTCGCCATTCTCGCCGTCTGGCCGTTCGATCCCGATCGCTTCGAATGGGCGGTGCTGCCGTGGATCGCCCTCATCTGGACCGCCGGCGCCGTACGGCTCTATCAGCAGGACCGGCGCCTGCATATCCCGGTGGGACTGATGGCGGCAGCCATCGTCGTCGGTTACCTGATTCAGGAATCGACCGGCCTCGCGCACCGGGGATGGCGGAACGCCTACGTGCAGGCCAACGGAGCGTTCCACGAGATGCTCCCGACGTTGACGGCGCTGCCGGCCGACGCCGTGCTCGCCTCCGACGGTGAGGCGCTGGTGTGGCTCTACACCCGGCACCCCACTGTGCCGTTCTACGTCTACGGCTACCACGACGGCCAGTGGGTGCAGCCGACGCCGGCGGTGCAGCGCGCCTATCTCGAGCGCATGGGCGTGACCCACGTGCTGCTCACGGGATTCGGCGGTGGATCGGATCAGGAGCTGAACGCGCTGCTCGGGGCGTACCCCGGTTGGCTGACTGCCGTGCATGTGTGGCCAGGTGGCAAAGCACTGTTCCAGGTGCGGCGGTGAATCCCCGGCGCCTCTCTTTTGTCGTCGGGGCGAGCGCGTTCGTCGCCTATCTCCCGTCGCTGTGGAATCGCTTCGCGCTGGACGACATCTACATCGTGGTGCTCAATCCTCTGGTGCGCGCGCCGTCCGGCCTGTGGCGCGCCTTCGGCGCATCGTATTGGGCGGGGAACCTCAACACCACCGTCTATCGCCCGCTGGCCGTGGCGACCTACGCGCTCGATTGGATGGTCGGTACGGTGCCCTGGTTCCATCTCGTCAACGTCGCGTGGCACATCGCGGCCACACTGCTCGTCGCCCAACTCGCGCGTCGCTGGGCGGGTGACGCGGCGGCAGTGATCGCCGGAATGTTGTTCGCAGTGCATCCGGTACATGTGGAGGCGGTCGCTAACATCGTGGGGCGCAACGAGTTAATGGCCGCAACGTTCGTGCTTCTCGCCGTGTTCGCGGCACTCGAGTACGAGCGACCGCTGCTCAGCGCCTTGGCGTTCGCGTGCGGACTGCTGAGCAAGGAGAATGCGATCGTCACGCCGGCGCTGATTGTATTCGCGTGGCTCCTGGGGCTGAAGCCGTGGCCGGCGCGGCGCCGTCTTGTCTGGTTCGCGCTGACGTGGACGATCGTCGCGATCGCCTACTTCGCGCTGCGCTACGTCGTGTTCCGGTCGTACGGCGCGGGGATCGTCGCTGTCGCGCCGGTGTTCAACGGCGCGTCGCCGCTCACGGTGCGGCTCACCGCCGTCGCCGCGTTGGGCGACGTCGCTCGCCTGCTGCTCTTCCCGCTGCACCTGAGGGCCGACTACTCGCCGGCCGAGCGCACCGCGGTGACGTCGTTCGTGGATGTGCGGTTCCTCGTTGGGGTGCTGATCAGCCTGCTGTGGGGAGCGCTGCTGCTGCTTGCCTGGAAGCGGCGCCGCGCACTCGAAGCGTACGGCCTGGGGTGGATCGCTATCGCGTATGCACCCGTCGCCAACCTGCTGTTTCCGATTGGTGTGCTGATCGCCGAGCGGACGCTCTACCTGCCGTCGGTCGGGTTGTCGCTCGCCGTGGGCGGCGTGCTTCGTCATCTCAAGGGGCGCCAGCTGGTGCTCGCTGCCGCAACGCTCTTCATCCTGGGTGGGGCCCGCACCTGGCTGCGCATCCCGGCGTGGAAAGACAACCTGAGCGCGACCAATGCCCTGCTCAAGGACGCGCCGCGCTCGTATCACGCGTACGACCTCGCCGGATGGCAGCTGTTGTGGGACCGCCAGACCGACAAGGCGCTGCAGTATTTCCTGCACGCAACAGAGTTGTACCAGCGCGATCAACGGGTCTATCTCGCGGCCGCCGACGCTGCATTCACCCTCGAGCGCCCGGCGCTCGGCGACTCGTTGCTCGGAGTCGCCGATCGGATCTGCCCGCAATGCCCGGCGAGCTACGCCAACCAGGTCGGCGCGGCGCGCTTGCGCGGCGATTCGGCCTCGGCCGACTCGATTGCGGCGCACGCCGCGCGACGGAGGGCAGCGTCGTGATTTCCTTGAACCGCCGGCAGCTATTCGGTATCGTGGCGAGCGTCGCGATCGTCGTCTACCTGCTCGCGCTGCGGAACGCCTTCGCGTTGGACGACGTCGCGATCATTCAGACCAACCTCTGGGTGCACCGCTGGGCGGAGCTGTGGCAGGCGTTCGGCCAGCCCTACTGGCCCCCGTGGCTCGGCGCCGCGATGTACCGCCCACTGCCGATCGCTTCGTACGCGCTCGATTGGCACACCGAGTCGCTGGTGTGGTTCCACGCCGTCAATCTCTTGTGGCACGCCGGGGTGAGCGTCGCCATCGCGGCGTTCCTGCTACGGCTGACCGATTCGGACCGCGCAGCCCTGCTCGGCGGCGTGCTGTTCGCCGTGCATCCGCTGCACGTCGAAGCGGTGGCCAACATCGTCGGACGCGCCGAGCTGATGGCGGCGCTGTTTACAGTGCTCGCCGTGTACGCAGCCCTCGAGCGCGACCGGCTGTGGTGGAGCCTCGCCGCCCTCGCCCTGGGGCTGCTCTGCAAGGAGACGGCAGCAACGGTCCCAGCCCTCGTCGTGTGGGGATGGATGCTCGGGATCGGTCGCCCCGAGCGGCGCCGCATGATCGCCTACGCCGTCGGATGGGGCGTCGTCGCGGTCGTCTATCTGGGAATCCGCTGGACGATCCTGCATCCCTACGCCCGGATGGAGCACCTGGCGGCGGTGTTCATCGGGGCGAGTCCTCTCTCGGTGCGGCTCACGACGGTCGCGGCGCTGACCGACATCGCCCGGCTGCTGGTCTTCCCGGCAGTGCTGCGCGTGGACTATTCGCCCGCCGAGCGGACGCTCGTGACGTCGCCGCTCGACAGCCGCTTCCTGCTCGGCGTGTTGTGCGTCGCGCTGTGGGCGGGGCTCCTGGTGCTGGCCTGGCGGCGCGGCCGGCGCGTCGAGGCGTTCGGGCTGGGGTGGGTCGCCATCGCGTTCCTGCCCGTCGCCAACCTGTTCTTCCCCACCGGTGTTCTGGTTGCGGAGCGCACGCTGTACTTGCCGAGTATCGGGCTGGCGCTCACCGTGGGAGCGTGGCTGCGGCAGATCCCGTCTCGCTGGTATAGGGTGGCGCTTGCAGCAGTGGTGGTGCTCGGAGGAATCCGCACGTGGACTCGCGTGCCGGTGTGGCGGAATTCCCGGACGGTCGCGTTGAGCGTGTTGGAGGACTCGCCGCGGTCGTTCAGCGGGCCAGCGCGGATGATCGGGATCTACCTCGCCGAACACCAACCGGCGAAGGCGCTCGGTGCCTTCCGGGAGGCAACGGCCATCTTCGACCGCGTGCCGCCGGTGTTCCTGCAGGGGGCCGACGCCGCGTTCGCCGTGGGGCAGCCGCAGCTCGCCGACTCGCTGCTCGACCGCATGGAGCAGCTCTGCTATCGCTGTCTCTACTACTACCAGTACGAGGCGGGAACGGCGCTGGCGCGCGGGGACACGGCGGTCGCCGAATCGATCCTGGTCCGCATGCGGCGGCTCGGTGGAGCGTCCGGGAAGATCGACCGGTGACGCGGGCGCGGCTCGGACTGTATGCCGCCGTCTGGGCCGCGGGAACCGCCTTGTATCTCCCGACTGTCCGCTACGACTATGTCCAGGACGATCGCGCGATCATCGTCCTGAATCCGGCCGCCCACGCTCCCGGCGCGGCGCTCGCGGCGTTCGGACAGCCCTACTGGCCGCTGCCGGCGGAGGCGGGGCTGTACCGGCCGCTCACCGTCCTCAGCTTCGCGCTGGACTGGAGCCTGTCGGGCGGTAGCGCCGCCTGGATGCATGTCGAGAACGCCGTGTGGCACGGATGCGCCGCACTGCTCGTCCTCCTCGTCGTGCTGCGCTGGCTGCCGCCGGCGGGAGCGGCCGCCGCGGGGCTGGTGTTCGCCGTGCATCCCGTTCACGTCGAAGGAGTCGCCAATCTCGTCTCGCGCAGCGAAGTCTTCGCCGCGCTCGGGATGTTGGGCGCGCTGCTCTGCGCGCGGCGCCGTCTCTGGGCGGCCGCGATCCTGTGCATGGTGTTTGCGATGCTCAGCAAGGAGCGGGGCGTCGTGGCCATCGCCCTGATCGCGCTCGACGACTGGCTCCGGCCGGCCGACGAGCCACCGTATCCGCGACCTTTCTACATGGCGCTCGTGGCGGTCACGCTCGGCTACTTCTTCGTGTGGCTGCAGATCGGCCACAGCGCGGCCGCCGACGTCGCGCCTCCGTTCATCGGTGCGAGTGTCGGCGCTCGGCTGGCGATGGCGCTGCCGGCGCTGTGGCGGGCGGCGGTGCTGCTGTTTTATCCGGTCACGTTGTCGGCCGATTACGGACCGCAGGTCATCCCCTACCGCACCGGCGTCTCCTTCGCGGCGCTCGCCGGTCTGTGCGTCGTTGTGGGAACCGTCTGGCTGGCACTCGCCGCGCGTCACCGGGCTCCGGCGCTCAGCTTCGCCGCCGGAGCCGCTGCCATCGCCGCTCTCCCCACCTCGAACCTGCTGTTCCCATCCGGGGTCATTCTTGGGGAGCGCGATTTGTACCTCCCGGTGCTCATCCCAGCGATCGGGTTCGGAGCGGCGCTCGGGTGGAGCTCCGAGCGGTGGCCGCATGCGCGCGCCGCCCTCGTGGCGGGGACGGTCCTCGCCCTCCTCGCGGTACGGACGCTGGTGCGGCTGCCGGCGTGGACCGACAACCGCATGTTTCTGTTGACGCTCCTGAGCGAGCATCCCGAGTCGTATCGCGCCCAACAGTCTGCCGGCGCCGTTCTCTCTGGCATGGGGGACACCACAGGGGCCAGGATCCGCTACGCGCGCGCCGAATCGCTATTCACCGGCGACCCGCACTTCAATTCCGGCTACGCTTTCTTCTTGATGGGGCACGGCGATACGACGGGAGCCGCCTCGCTGCTCGAGCGAGCGCGTCAGGTGTTGCCGCGCGAGCGCGTCGCGATGCGAGTCGAGTTTCTGCTCGCGCTGCAGCGTAGGGAGCGCGCACGCGCGGGGGCGTTGGCGGATACGGCGGTGCGGTGGTTCCCGTATGAGGCTGCGTGGTATCTGGCGCGTCTCGGACCTCGTCCATGAAGGCCGCTTCATTGCTGCGCATTCCTGGATTCTGTCTTGCAAGACGCGCGATTCGACATGCGGCTGGACCGCCGACATCACCAACACCAACCTGGCGAGCCCGCTGCATACGTGCGCGATCTATATCGGCAATACGTCGGTCGCTCCGGCCAGCAAGGAAGGCGAGCCGAAGTGCAACTAAGCCTCCGGGCTTAGCCGAAAACCCAGAACGGCGGGGCTATCCCCGCCGTTTTGCTTTTCGCGCGTTTCATTCCTCGGCCTTGCAAAAAGCGCGACTGGAGCATGTGTGGGGGACCGACTACAATTCGCTAACCAATTGCCATGGAATGAGTTGAGTGTAAGCCAAAGTTCGGCACAGGCTTTGCCAGCTTGAAGCCCGGAATACAAAGCGCCCCACCTTTTCTTTGACAGGGAGACGTAGA
>DATFSB010000545.1:0-2250 GCA_035262825.1 Gemmatimonadales bacterium
CGTTAATCGAACTGCGCGACCGGATACGATCCTGTATCAGCGCTCGATCACGCGCGATGGGCAGGACAGCATTGCGGGAGCGCGAACCGTCGTGCTCCAGGTGGTGCGAGCACCGGCGCGGACCGCCCTGCTCGAGGTCGAGCAGCGTTTCCCCGGCGGCGGGGGCGAGATCGTCGATACCGCGATCGCGGAGCTCTCGACCATGCGCGCGGTGGCGCACCGCTCGCATCAACCGTCGCGCATCATGCGATTCACGTTCGACGGGGGCGACGCCCACGGGACGGTGATCGCACTCCGCCCGACCGGGGATTCGGTGACGCCGGTGCAGCAGGCGCTGGGCGGCCCGATCTTCGACTCCAACGTGATCGACCTCGTCGTGGCCGCGCTGCCGCTGCGCGCCGGGTTTGCCGCAGAGCTGCCCTTCTTCATTTATGAGCGTGGTGGTCGTGTCGCAATGCCGGTCGCCGTGCGCGAGCTTGCGACGGTCCCGTTTGCGCGCCTCGGGACGCGCGAGGTGTGGGTCGTCAGCGTCGCAGTGCCGGGCGCCCCCGCCACCGTGTGGGTCGACACGCGGACGCACGCGGTGCTCCGGGTACGCTATGACATCGCCGCGCGGGCATTGAGCTTCACCGACGAGCGGATCACGCCGCTGCGCGGGTAGAGTCGCCTGTCGCCTTGATGGCCGCGTGGAGTGGCCGCAAGTTTACGCCGCTCGGCTATGACCACTCCCGCGCCCGTCGCTCCGACCGCCACCGCCGCACCGCTCGAGGCCGCCGAGCGGCTGCACGCGATCGACATCCTGCGCGGCCTGGCGCTGTTCGGGATGATCCTGGTGCACTTCCACCAGAAGACGCGCCTCGAGGTCACGGGTGTCGAAAGCCTGATTCCCTGGGTAGTGTGGGTCGGCGTCGAGCAGAAGGCCTGGGCGACGTTCGCGTTTCTGTTCGGCGTCGGCTTCGCGATTCTGTTGCGCCGGCTCGAGGCGCGCGGCGCCGCGGTCGTTCCCATCTACCTGCGCCGGCTCGCCACCCTCGCCTGCTTCGGGATCATCGCCGAGGTCGGGTTCGGGTTCAGCATCCTGTGGGCCTACGCCACGTGGGGCGTGGCGTTGCTCGTGGTGCGCAAATGGTCGACGCGCACGCTGCTGATCAGCGCAGCGGTGTCGGCCAGTATCAAGCCGGTGGTGGCCGAAGCGAGTGCGCTCATTGCCGCCTGGAGCGGCGCGGTGCCGCGGGCCTCGACCACCGCGGTGTGGTATCAGGCGGTCGAGGCCGCCGCACATCAAAAGAGCTACCGCGCCCTGCTCGCGGCCCGCTGGGACCTGTTCGGCGCAACGCATCCGGCGACCTGGCAGGACTTGTTGCCCGATGTGAATCTCGCGCTGTTCATCCTCGGCCTCCTCGCGGTGCGCCACGGCATCCTCGACCAGCCGAAGCAGCACGTCCGCACGATCGTCGGGTGGATGATCTTCGGTGCGTTGTCCTGGGGCACGGCGTGGCTCGTGCTGCGCAACATTCCGACGCCGGCGATCCCCGGCGCCGACTGGCCGATCGCATACGGATTCGGGCTGGTGCAGGATCAATGGCTGTGCTTCGCGTACATCGGCTCGGTCGTCTTGCTGCTGGCGTACCGCCCGGTGTGGACGGGGCGGCTCGCGGCGTTCGGCCGCTCGGGGCGGATGGCGCTGACGAATTACATGTTTCAGGCCGCGGTGCTGGACTTCGTGTCGAGCGGGTATGGGCTCGGCTGGAAGCTGCGGCCCTACATCTATGTCGTTGCGGCTGTCCTGCTGTTCAGCGTCGAGGCGCTGTTCTCCACCGCGTGGCTCAGGCGGTTCCGCTTCGGACCGCTGGAATGGGTGTGGCGGACATTGACGTACGCGCGGCCGCAACCGCTCCGGCGGCCTGCATGATTCCCGGCACCGCGGCGTTGGCGCGGTTGCGCGACGGCAACCGCCGGTTCGTCTCCGGCCAGCTCGATCTCGCCGCCGCACTCGACGAGTCGCGCCGCAACGCGCTCGCGCAGGGGCAGGAGCCATTCGCTGTCATTCTGGGATGCTCGGACTCTCGCGTCCCCGCCGAGCTGGTGTTCGGGCAGGGCTTCGGGGATCTGTTCGTCATCCGGGTCGCCGGTAACATCGTCGCGCCGTCGCAGGTGGGCAGCGTGGAGTTCGCCGCGGGGAGGCTCGGGGTCCGCCTCGCCGTCGTACTGGGACACACGCGTTGCGGCGCGGTCACGGCGACGCTCGAG
>DATFSB010000546.1:0-3156 GCA_035262825.1 Gemmatimonadales bacterium
ACCGTCGCGCCGGCGCCGTACATCGCCGACGCCTCCCTGTTCGCGCACAACCCGCTGGTGCTGCACATCTCCCTGCGCGATCTCGCACCCGAGATCCTGCTCCGATCTCACAACGTCGTGGACGACGTCGAGCACGTCCTGAGGGCGAACACATCGCCCCATCTCGCCGAGCAGCAAGCGGGAAACCGCGCCTTCGTGACGGGCACGCTCGCCGAAGTGATGATGGGGCGCTGCTCGGTGGATCGCAGCCGTCCGATCATCTTCTCCCCGTTCGGCATCGGAGTCCTCGACGTGGCTGTCGGCAAGTGGGTGTACGACCGGGCAGTCGCCGCAGGCCGGGAGCTGCGCCTGACGGACTTCTTCGGCGAGGTCGAGCGATGACGGCGGTCGCCGAAGCAGGGGTCGAGGCCGTCTTCGCTGAGGTGCTCGCCGAGGTGCTGCGCACCGACGCTGTGTCGGTCGATAGTCATTTCTTCGACGACCTCGGCGCTGATTCGCTCCTGATGGCGCACTTCTGCGCGCGCCTGCGCAAGCGCGGCAGCCTGCCGCCGGTGTCGATGCGGGATGTGTACGCGCATCCCACGATTCGCAGCCTGGTGGCGGCGCTCGCGGACGCGGCCCCCCGGCCGACCAAGCCGTCGCGGTCGACGACGGTCGAGGCAGCGACGCGAACGCGCGCGTGGGAATACGTGCTCTGTGGAGCACTGCAGGCCCTGTTCTTCCTGGCCTATTCCTATGGGGCCGTGCTCGCCATCGTGACGGGATACGCGTGGGTCGCGGCAGGCTCGAGTGCCGGCGCGATCTACGTGCGATTGGTCCTCGCCAGTGGCGCCGCGTTCGTCGTGGTGAGCGCAATTCCAATTGCGGCGAAGTGGACGCTCATCGGTCGCTGGCGGCCGCAGCAGATCCGCCTGTGGAGTCTCGCCTACGTCCGCTTCTGGATCGTCAAGACGCTGATCCGGTCCAGTCCGGCGGCCCGCCTGTTCTTCGGCTCTCCCGTGTACCTCTTCTATCTGAGAGCACTGGGGGCCAAAATCGGGCCGGGCGTCGTGATCTTCTCCCGACGCGTGCCGGTGTGCGCAGATCTCCTGACCATCGGCGCGGGAACGGTGCTCCGCAAGGAGTCGGTGTTCAACGGCTACCGGGCGGAGAGTGGACGGCTCGAGACCGGGCCGGTGACTCTGGGCCGGGATGTGTTCGTCGGCGAACGGAGCGTGCTCGACATCCACACGTCCATAGGGGACGGGGCCCAGCTCGGTCACGCCTCGGCGCTGCACAGCGGCCAGGAGGTGCCCCCGGGTGAGCGGTGGCACGGATCTCCGGCACAGCGCACCGACCTGAACTATGTGAGGGTCCCGCCGGCGCGGTGCGGCCGGCTGCGTCGCGCGAGCTACTCCGTCGCCGCGCTGCTCGTCGTCCTGCTCGTCTACCTGCCGCTGATCGAAGGCGGCGCGAGCCTGGCGATCAATGCGGCGTCGTCGCTCGCCCGGCTCCTGGAGCCGGCCACTGGTGCGAGCGGGCTTGCAGCACTGTGCATCGAGGCGGGGGCCCTCACGCTCGTGCTCTTCTTCGGGCTCGCGCTCGTCGGGCTCTTGCTCATGGTCGGGGTACCTCGCGTATTGAACCCGTTCCTCCCCCCGGACACCGTCTATCCGCTCTATGGCTTCCACGACGCGATCCACCGGACGATCGCGCGGCTCGGCAACGTGAAGTTCTTCACCTTTCTCTTCGGCGATAGCTCGTACATCGTCCGTTACCTGCAGTGGCTGGGCTATCACCTCACTCCAGTCGTGCAGACCGGCTCGAATTTCGGCATCGAAGTGATCCACGCCAACCCACACCTGTGCTTCGTCGGCAGCGGGACGATGGTCGCGGACGGGCTGATTCTGATGAACGACGAAGTCTCGAGCACTTCGTTTCGCGTGTCTCGCGTGACGATCGGCTCCCACAGCTTTCTGGGAAACGACGTTACCTACCCCGCGGGCGGGCGGACGGGCGACAATGTCCTGCTCGGGACGAAGGTGATGGTGCCGCTCGACGGCAAGATTCGTGAAGGCGTGGGCCTCTTGGGCGCCCCGTGTTTCGAGATTCCGCGCACCGTCGAGCGCGACACCCAATTCGACCATCTCCGAGCGGGAGAGGCGCTGCGCTGCGGCCTGGCGGCGAAGAACCGGTACAACCTGCGGACCATCGGCATCTTCCTCCTCACCCGCTGGATAGCCGTCTTCCTGAGTGCGCTGCTCTACCTCGCCGCTCTCGAGCAATACGCTGTGCTTGCGCATGTGGTGGCGGCGGTGTGTTTCGCGCTCAGCGTCGTAGCTGCCGCGGTCTACTTCACCCTGGTGGAGCGTTGCCTCACGGCGTTGCGCCCGATACAGCCGACGATTTGCTCCATTTACCACTCCGATTTCTGGCTGGTCGAGCGCCTGTGGAAGTTGCATCCGATTCATTACCTCCACGCATTCGACGGCACCCCGTTCAAGAACGTGCTGTGGCGGCTGATGGGGGTTCGGCTGGGGCGCAGGGTGTTCGACGACGGCACCCACATCCCCGAGCCGTCGCTCACCGCCATCGGCGACGAAGCGGTCCTCAATTACCGGAGCAAGATCCAAAACCACTCGCAGGAGGACGGCACGTTCAAATGCGACCGGACGACGATCGGCGCCGGCGCCACGATCGGCATCGACGCCCTGGTCCACTATGGTGTGACGATGGGTGATGGCGCCGTGCTGGGGACCGACTCCTTCCTTATGAAGGGGGAGGACGTCCCGCCAGGTGCACGGTGGGGAGGAAATCCGGCGCGGGAGATGTGATATGAGCGAGTACGCCACAATGGTGGGCGTCGGAGCGAGCCGAGCACTTCCCGACGCCAGAGCCCACGAAGTTTTCGAGACCATGGCGCGGGCACGCCCCGACGCCATCGCCGCGGTGCAGGGCCACCGCCAGCTCTCCTACCGCGAGCTCAATGCCCGCGCCAACCATGTCGCCCGCGCCCTGCTGGAATGGGGACTGTCCCACGAGGGCGTCGTGGGTGTGGTCACCGAGCGCAATCTGGACTGGTTGACCGCCGTGCTCGCGATCTTCAAGGCCGGGGGCGCCTACTTGCCCATCGAGCCTCATTTCCCGGCCGACCGCATCGCTCGCATGCTCTCCCGG
>DATFSB010000547.1:0-27290 GCA_035262825.1 Gemmatimonadales bacterium
GTGTCCCCGAACGTGCTCGGCGGTCTGCTGCAGCATGCGTCACCCCGGATTCGCGAGAGCGCCGCGTACGCCGCGGGCGTCGGCGGGCGCCACGAGACGCGGGCGGCGCTGGAACGCCGCCTCGCCGATACCGCATCTGGACCGGCGGCCATGGCCGCGTGGGCGCTGGGGGAGATCCAGGACCCTGCATCCGCACCGGCTTTGCAGGCCGCGGTCCATGCGCCGTCACCACGCGTGCGGTTGGCGAGCGCCTGGGCCTTGGGACAGATGGAAGACGCGAGCTACGCGAAGGACGTGTTGCCGCTACTGCGGGACGTCGATCCCGTGATGCGCGCAACGGCCGCCGCGGCGCTCGGCCAGATGAAGAGCCCGCGCGTCGGTGCCGCCCTGGTCGGTGCGCTGACCGACCGCAACGACGCGGTGCGGCTGGCGGCGGTGAGCGCGCTGGCCGATCTGAACGAGCGGTCCGGCGTGGCGCCGATCGAGGGACTGCTGCTCAACGATCCCGACGCGGAGGTACGGCGCGAATGCGCCAGCGCCCTGGGTTCCTTGAGCCTGGCGCGCTCGCTCGAGCCGCTGGCCAGGGCGCTCGACGATCAGGACGTGGACGTGCGGCGCGAAGCCGCGAGCGCGATCGGCGATCTCGATGACGTGACCAAAGCCCCGGCCGCACTGGTACGTGCCACGACGTCGCCGGACCTGGAGCTGCGCCGCCGCGCTACCGAAGCGCTTGCCCACATCGGCGATGTCGCCACGGTCCAGGCGTTGGCGGACCGGCTGGTGGACGACGACAAGCGCATCCGGCTCGCGGCCATCGAGGGGTTGGGCGAGATGAACGTCGCGGCGGCCCTGCCGGGACTCACCCGGGCGTTGAACGATCGCGATCCCGAGGTGCGGCGGGCGGCTGCGGAAGCGCTGGGCAAAACTCAGGACCGGTAATTTCCTGCTACTCCCACCCGCAGCTGCAGCAGCCGGTCTCGTCCCGGCATGGCGCGCGACTCGCATCGACCCGGTGCGGGCGCTCCGCCTCGAGTGAGGCCAGCTGTTCTACTCGTAACGCAACGCCTTGATCGGATCCACTCTCGACGCCCGACGAGCCGGGAGGTACCCCGCCGCGAGCGCCACGAACGTGAGGACCACGAGCGAAAGGGCGAACACCACGGGATCGGTCTCCACCAGACCGAAGAGGAGCGAGTGCGCCGCCTTCCCGAACAGCACGGCGCCGCCGAGGCCGATTCCGCCCCCGACCAGCAGCATCCCGCCCACCTGCCGGAGCACCATCACCCACACCCGCCGCGCGTTGGCGCCGAGCGCCATCCGGACGCCGATCTCGCGGGTCCGCTGGGCCACCGAATACGCGAGCACCCCATACAGGCCGACCGCGGCCAGCAAGGTTGCCAGCACCGCGAACGCCGCCGACAGAATTGAAATCATCCGGTCCAGGAACACGTTGTCGCGGACCTGCTGCGGCATGGTCTTCAGCCCTTCGACCGGGACGCCGGGATCGATCCTCCCCACGACGCCACTGATGGTCCGCAGCACGGGTTCCGGCCGGGTCGTCCGCAGGTAGAAGCTCATTGAAGGGATGTCCGCGCGCTGCCGCCACGGCAGGTAGAACACCGGGGGCGCGGGCGCCTTGACCTGGGAGTACTTCACGTCCGGCACGACACCGACGATCTGAATGGTGGCCGTGTCAGGGGGATCCGAGAAGTATTTCCCGACGGCACCGGTCGTCAGGCTGAACTTCTTCACGAACGTCTGGTTAACTACAGCCACCCGTACTGCGCCACGGCGGTCGGCGTCCGTGAATTCCCGCCCGGCAACGAGACGTACTCCGAACGTGGAGAAGTAATTTGTCCCCACCAAATTGTAGTGCGAGCCGTTATCGACGTCGGGCCCCGTGGCGAATCCCTGCACGTTCACGCCCCGGCTCCGGTTCTGGCCGGCGAACAGCGGCACAGCGGATGTCGTCAGCGTGGTCACAGTCGGAATGCCTGCCAGAGCCTCCTCGACGCGGGCATAGTACACGGCCGCCCCGGCGTCGTCGTAGCCCGCCCGCTCCGGGGACAGTCGGAAGGTGACGACTGAGTCGATATGGACCCCGAGATCCACGCGCGCGACGTTCACAAGGCTCTTCATGAACAGACCCGCGGCGATGAGCAGCGCGGTCGCGAGCGAAATCTGGAGGGTGACCAGCGACGAGCGGAATCGGGCCGCTGCTCGCGCGCTCGAGATATGTCCCGCGTTCGCTCGAATGGCCGTAACCAGGTCTCCGCGGGTGTTGTGCCACGCGGGGAACAGGCCAAACGAGATGCCGGTGGCTACGGTGAGCGAGGCCGAGAACAGCAGGACCGACGGCTGGAGGGTGAAAGCAAGTCCACCGCTGCTAGCGGGAGGGATCAATGCCGCGATGCCGGCGAGGGTCCACTTCGCCACGACGAGGCCTGCCAGCCCACCGAAACACGCCAGGGCGAGCGACTCCACCAGCAATTGCATGATCAACCGAGCGCGATTTGCGCCGAGGGCCAGCCGGAGGCCCATCTCCATGGCGCGTCCTGCGCCACGGGCGAGCAACAGGTTGGCGATGTTGGCGCAGGCGATGAGCAGCACGACCCCGGTCACGCCGAAGAGCATCAGGAACGGGGCGGATGTCGACTGATGCATCTCACTCTGCCCACGCGCGCCCGGCTCGAGATCAATCTTCTTGTCCCGGAACTGCGCCAGCGTCGCGTCGCTCATCCCCTGCTGCAGTGGGGCCTCGACGTCGTTGATGATCGAGTGGTACAGACCGTTCAGGCCGATGCTGGCCTGCTGCAGGGTCATTCCGGGTTTGAGACGGGCGAAAAGGTAGACCCAATAGTCTCGCCGGTTCTCGAAGTCTTCCCCATTGGGAATGAGGATGGTCTGCATGGTGATCGGCACGTAGACGAGGGGTTGCACACCGAGCGTCGTGCCCTCGAACCCCGGCTCGGCAACCCCGACGATGGTCATCGCCTTGCCGTCCACGGCGATGGCTTTGCCGAGGATCGCCCGGTCCCCTCCCAGATGTGACTGCCAATAGGCATACGACAACACGGCGACGAAGTTGGTCCCGATGCCCTGGTCGTCGCTCTCGGACAAGAGGCGTCCCAGTGCCGGATGGACGCCGAGTGTCGGGAAGTAGGACCCGGAGACCAGCACTCCGTCACCGGTGACCGGCTGATCCTGATACGTCACGCTGGCATTGAAGGGGAAGTGGCCTGCCAGATCCGAGAACACCCCCTGGTGCTGCTCGAGATCCCGGAACATCCGGTAGCTGAACACCACGTCACAGTCACCCGCCTGCCCGCACGACCCGTAACCGGGCTTGGGCCCGGGCGCCGAGAGGTTCACGAGGCGGCCCGGTTCCGGGACGGGCAGTGGGCGCAGGAGAACCTCGTCGAACAGTGAGAAAATCGCGGAGCTCGCGCCGATGCCCAGGCTCAGGGACAGGACGGCGACCGTCGTGACGAACGGCGTCCGAACGAGGGTGCGGAATGCGTAGCGAACGTCTCGCAGGATGTGCTCGGCCCACGGCGCGCGAAGCTGATCGCGGGCCGCCTCCTGGTGGGCGGTGCGCGCTCCGAAGGCGACGGCCGCCTGCCGCCGCGCCTCGTGCGTCGGGAGCCCCTGGGCCGTAAGCTGCGCGGCTTTTTGGTCCACGTGCCACGCCATCTCTTCCCGCATGCGGGCGTCGTCTGAGGTGCGGGTGGCGAGCCCTAGCAGCCGTGCGAGCGTGCTGCGCAACCGCTGGAATGTCGTCACGTGGCCGCCACAGCCAGGATGAGGTTGACGGCACGAGAGGCCCGGGCCCACGCCTGGAGTTCGGCGGCGAGGTGTCGGCGTCCGGCGGCGGTGAGTTCGTAGTAGCGGGCGCGGCGATTGTTGGCGCTGCTTCTCCAGGCCGAGCGGACCAGTCCCTGTCGTTCCAGGCGGTAGAGGGCGGGGTAGAGGGAGCCTTCGTTGAGGTGGAGGATGTCGTCCGACCACTGCTGCAGTCGCTCGCTGATGCCCCAGCCGTGCATCGGCTCGAGGGACAGGGCTTTCAGCACCAGCATGTCGAGGGTGCCCTGGAGGACTTCGTTCCTGGAGTCTCGCGTCGCCACGGCATGTCCCCTTAGATGTTCTAGGGGAGGATAGGGTTGCTCCCTTAGAGCGTCAAGGGGTCGAGGCTCGTGGAACGGCGTAGGGTTGCTGCGTCCCGCGAGGATGATGTAGACTACCGCCCTCGTTCGCATGCCCTGCGTCATTTGTCAGTACATTTGTCAGAGGCGACGGGGTGCGGGCACGTTGAGGACTAAGTGCTCATAGAAGATGGGTTTCTAGGTCCGTAGCTCAATTGGTAGAGCACCGGTCTCCAAAACCGGGGGTTGCAGGTTCGATTCCTGCCGGGCCTGCTTGGGCCGCGACGAATGTCGCGGCCCTTCGCATGCCCGGCGGCATCGACGCTCACACCCTCGTCTTGCCCGGGTGTTCGCGAGCGATTCCTACGGGCCGGGCCCGCTTGTAGGACAACCTTCTCCCGACCAGCGCTATCAACACATGGAACGCACCAAAACGGGAGCGGCCATGACCGTCAGTAGACGCGATCTGCTCTTCGCCGGTGGGTTGTCCGTGCTTTCGGGTCTGCGGCCGTTCCGGGTCGGCCTCGCGCTTCCTCCGCAGCAGCCCCAGACGCCCGCGACTCCGCAAGCGAGCCTGCTCGAAGCGCTCCAGGCAAACAGGCGTCCTCTTACAATGACCGACGGCCCCGCGGGACCCGGGTGGGATTGGCTGCTCCAACAAGCGCGCGACGCCCGCTTCACCCTGATCGGCGAAGAACACGGGATTCGGGAAACCGCCCAGCTCGCGGCCGCCCTCTTCACGGCGCTGCGGGGGTCCGGCTACAGCCGCATGGCCATCGAGCTTTCCCCGGTTATCGCGCAGGACATCGAGTCGGCCGCTCGGCGCACCGGCCTCCAGGGGATTCTGGATTTTTTTGCTGAGCCCACCACGTGGAGCCCGATGTATCTGCGCGAGGAAGCGCAATTCCTCGCGGCGGTCGTCAACGCCGCGCCGCAGCGTGAGCGAGTGCTGTGGGGGTTCGACCGCGAGATCTTCAGCGATCGCTACTTGATCGCCAGGCTCGAACCCAAAGTGCCGCCGAGCGCACGCGCGTCGTTTGCGCGGCTCAAGGAGGCGTCAACGAACTCCTGGGCGCAGCGGGAGCAGAATCCGGGTCCGCCATTCCTCTTTGCGCAAGATCCGGCCCTGGTGTCGGCCGTGCGCGCCGACTGGTCCAGCCCGGACCGCGAAAGCGACCTGATCCTGCGCACGCTCGAGGAATCACTGGCCATCAACGCCGTCGCACGCACCGGCACCGCGTGGGATTCTGCACAGCGCCGCGCGCTCTGGATGCGGAGTAACCTCGCCGCCCGACTCAGGGAAGAGCGCGGGGGCGGAGGCGGATCGCCAAAGGTCATGTTCAAATTCGGCTACAACCACATGATCCGCGGCGCCAACTACGTCAACATTTTCGATCTCGGCGCGATGACGGATGAAGTGGCTGCCCTGAGCGACGATCGCGCGTTCCACCTCCTCGTCCTCCCCGGTCCCGGCTCTCGTCAGGCGGTCCTCGGGCCAGGGCGAAGCTTCGCCGCCGTTTCGAGCGATGAGTTCGACGAATTCCGCGCTGGCGACCAACGTCTCACGCGGGTGCTTCCGAGGGCCGATGCCCCGGGTCATGAAGTGCTCGATCTTCGCGCGTTGCGTCCGTTGGCCATGCGCGGCGTCGACAGCTGGAACCCTGATGTCGTCCGCACGATCCATGGCTATGACGCGGCCGTGATCTGGAAAGGTGCGCACGCCTCGACATCCTGAGCTACGCCGGCAGGTTCCCCCGAGTCAGAAGTTCGCCGATCTCCTTCGCCGACATCGGGCGCCCGAAGAGATAGCCTTGCATGAGGTCGCAGCCATGCTGCAGCAGGAAGCCGCGCTGGACTTCGCTCTCGACGCCTTCGGCCAGCGGCTCGAGTTGCAGGCTGCGCGCCAGCGTGATGACCGCGGCGACGATCGCGGCGCCGTTCTCGTCGGCGATGTCGCGCACGAACGCCCGGTCGATCTTGAGCGTGTCGAGCGGAAACCGTCGCAGGTAGCTCAGCGACGAGTAGCCGGTGCCGAAGTCGTCGAGCGCCAGGCGAAAACCGCGGCCCCGCAGCTCGGTCAACACCCGTTCGGCGTCCTGCGGCTTCTCCATCAGCGCGCTTTCGGTGATTTCGAACTCGATCGACGAGGGATCGACCTCCAGAGCGGCGGGCAGCGACGCCAGCCGGTGGATGGTGTCGGGCCGTCGTAACAGATGCGGCGAGAGGTTGACCGAGGCGCGCAGCGGCTCGAACCCCTCACGACGCCAGTCCGCCAGCTGGCCACACGTGCGGCGCAGCGCCAGCTCGGTGAGGTCGTCGATCAACCCGATGCGTTCGGCGACCGGCACGAACTGCGCCGGCGGAATCCGGCCCAGCTCGGGATGGGTCCAGCGCAGCAGCGCTTCCACGCCGATCATCCGCTGGATGCGCGTATCGATCTGCGGCTGGAACAGCACCGTGATTTCGTCGCGCTCGATCGCTCGTCGCAGGTTCGTCTCGAGATGCAGCCGCTGCAGAGCGGCGGCATTCATCGACGCATTGAAGAATTCCCCGGTGTTCCGCCCGGCGGCTTTGGCCTGGTACAGTGCCACGTCGGCGTGCTTCAGCAGCGACTCGAGGTCCTCGCCGTCCTCTGGATACACGCTGATTCCGAGACTCGCCGACACGAACAGATCCTGGCCGGCGACGACGAAATGATCGCTGAAGGCTTTCAGCAGGCGGCCCGCCACGATCGCCGCGTCTTCCCCTGTCGCCAAATCGGCGACGGCCACGAGAAACTCGTCCCCACCCAGCCGGGCCACCGTCGCCGGCTCGCCCGAAACCATCTCGCGTCCCACCGTGTCGTACGCCCGCACGGCGTCCCGCAGCCGCCCGGCGACCTCCGAGAGGACCTGGTCGCCCACCGAGTGGCCCAGCGTGTCGTTGATGCGCTTGAAGTCGTCCAAATCCACGAGGATGACGGCCGCGCGCCGCTGCCTGCGGCGCGCCGCCGACAGCACCCTGTGGAGCTGGTCGGCGAACAGGCGGCGGTTCGGAAGTCCGGTGAGCGCGTCATGATAGGCCAGCGTCTGGATGCGCCGCTGCGTCTCCACCCGCGCCGTGATGTCCTGCACCGTCCCCGCCACCCGCACCAGACCCTGGTCCCCCGGGACTGCCTCTCCCAGCAGGTGCACGTGCCGCTCGCCGCCGTCGACCGGGACACGGTACTCACGATCCAGCCGCGATCCGGCACCCGCCGCGGCAGCCTCCAGCTCCTGCCGCAACAGCTCCTGCTCGTCCTCGGCGACCTGCTGGTACACGCAGTCGATGGGACAGTGCGTCGCGTCGCTGCCCAGCCCGAGCAGCCGCGCTGCTTCTGCGGAGCCTCGAAACACGCCGGTGGGAACGTGCCACTCCCAGTTGCCGACACGGGCGATGCGCTGGGCCTCGGCGAGGCGGGCTTCGCTGTGTCGCGCCTCCTCCAGCGCGGCGCTCATGCGCAGCACGAACCGCACGCGGTGCGTCAGGAGGGCCGGCGCGACGGGCTTCGTGATGAAGTCCGTGGCTCCCACCTCGAACGCCCGCGCGAGGGCGTGCTGGTCGTCGAGCGCGGTGACCATGACGACCGGTGTGAGCGCGACCTCCGGCTTGGCACGAATCGACGCGCACACCTCGAAGCCGTCCATGCCCGGCATCACGACATCGAGTAGCACGAGGTCCGGGCGCAGCGCCACCACCCGCTGCAATGCTGTCGCGCCGTCCGACGCCTCTTGCACATCGAAGCCATCCGCCCGCAGCAAACCCCCCAGGATCACGCGGCTTGTGGACTCGTCGTCCACAACGAGCACCAGTGGTGCACGGTCGGATGATGCGGGGAGCGCCTCTGTCGGGCGCTGCGGCTCGAGGGCGCGCAGCTCGCGCTCGACGAGGCCGTATTCCTCCCGGATCGTTTCGAGCCGCTGTGTCAGGTCCGCCGCCGCGCTGCTGGCCGCTTCCTGCTCCAGCCCCTGGTATAAGGAGGCGAGCCGCGTCGCCCCGAGCATGGCGCTGCTGCTCTTCAGGTTGTGCGTGATCCGCTGCACCGTCTCGCGGTCGCCCACCGCACAGGCGTTCCGCAGGGCGTCCCAAATTTCGGTCGATTCGCGCAGGTAGGTCCGGATTGCGGACTCGAGGATCCGCTCGCCACCGGGGAACGACCGCATCCCGCTGAGAGCTCGTTCGTCCAGTGTGGTGGGGTTTTCCACTACCGCAAACATTTGCCGTGGTGCGGGATAGGTCAAGGTCGGCACAACGGTCTTCGGAGTCGATGCACCATTTTTGGGGCAAGGCGAACGACCAGCAATTCCGGGCTCTTACCTCACGGACCCTCGATCCGGTAGGTGATCGCCGTCATCCCCTCAGCGCGAAACTCGAACCGCAGCTCCACCCGCGCGCGCACCGGCAGGCCGTTCGCCAGCGCCGGCCGGACCAGGGCGAAGCTTCACCGCCGTTTCGAGCAATGCGTTCGACGAATTCCGTGCCGGCGACCAGCGTCTCATGCGCGTGCTGTCCAAGGCCGATGCCACGGGTCATGAAGTGCTCGATCTTCGTGCGCTGCGGCCGTTGGCCATGCGCGGCGTCGACAGCTGGAACCCTGACGTCGTGCGCACGATCCATGGCTATGACGCGGCGACGCAGCCAAGACAGCCGCTCGCACGCTCGCACATGCGAGAGTGGCGCGTGCGATTGCTGTCGGGAGTGATCGGTTACCTGGACGGCACTTCGGTGTCCTCGTCGAGTACCATCACGGTAATAACTCCTCCTCGAGGCCCTCATGTCACCCGCGTTCCACGCAGTTCGCGGCGGCTTTGCCATCGCGATCCTTGGCATCACGTCTGCCTGTAGTTCCGCCCTCCAGCGTCCGACGGTCGCGGCCCCCGCCACGGTTCAGACTTCCAGTACGGACCGGCTGACGGTGCGTACGGGAGACCAGCAGGTGGCGGTGGACTCGCCGGCGCTGGCCGGCCGCGCCGTGGAACGCTTGATCCAACAGTCCGGTGGCTACCTCGAGCGCACCAGTGGCTCCACCGACGGCAAGGTCCTCATCGAAGGCCGCGTGCCCGCGGTTCAGCTCGATGCCATCATGGACAGCGTCGCCACTCTGGGGAAGGAACGGCACCGCCGCACCACCGGCATCGACGTCACCGACCAGTACAGCGATCTGCAAGCGCGGCTCAACAGCGACCTCGCGCTGCGCGATCGGTTGCGCCAGCTCGTCGATCGTGCCACCACGCTGGACGAAATCGTTAACCTGGAAGAGCAAATCGCTCGCCTGCAGGCTGACATCGATGGGCTCCAATCGCGCATCGATCGGCTCAAGACACAAACCGAGCTGGCCGCGCTGTCCGTCAGCCTCGACCGCAAGCACGTGCTCGGTCCACTGGCGGTCGCCGGCCGCGGCGTCGCCGGCCTCTTCGCGAAGCTCTTCGTGGTCAAGTAGCCGACGAATTGCACCGAGAGATGCACAGCAGTAGCTGGTCCTTCGTCACCCGCGCTGGTCGGGCCGCTCGTTGGCATGGGCGGCCCTGCTGCATCGTCCGCCCGATCTGCTCCATCGCCGCGGTTGAATATGTTATGCGGCCGTCTGCGCCTCTTGCCTCGCCGGTGTCGGCTCTTGCCGTAACCAGAAGCCGACGGTCCCTCCACCGATGTCGATCAGGGCATGGACGATCATGCTTGGTATGAGCGAGCCAGTCGAGAGCACCACCGCCGCCATCACCGCACCGGCCAGTGTCGCTCGGATCGCGCCCTTACGTCCCTGATAGGCATGGCTGAGGCCGAATGCCACGAGGATCGCCGCCATCGCGCCCACTTGTCCCAGCCACGGGGCGATGATCCAGACGAGATACCCGCGATAGAGCAGCTCCTCGCAGAAACCGGCCGTGATCGAGAGCGTTACGAACCACCCCTCCTCGGCCGCGGTGCAGGGGAGCATGAACGCGACGTTGCCCAGCTTCGGACGAGCCGCGATCCGGCGCTCGGGTGAGAGGCGCCGCACCGACCAGAGCTGCAGCACGACCAATCCCACCGCCAGTGCGACGTACGCGGCGCCGAACGCCAGCCGCCAGCCCTGGGGGAAGACGAGGCGCAGGGCGGCCCAGGGGCGGTCGTACAACCTCCAGATCGCCAACGCGGCGATCCCGAACAGCCACTGGCCGATTACGCCGCGCCGATATCCCCACAGGCGGGCATCCGGCCGGCCGGCTGCCGCGAGGGCCCGAAACCGTGGCCAGAAGTACACATACTCGTAGATCGTAGCGACCACGAGCAACAGGAACACGAAGACGAGATCCGCAGCCGTCGGCATGGCAGGCTCCAGTTTGTTCAAATAATATTGAACAATTGAAGACCGCTGGCAAGGGGTCCGCTCGAGGGCTAGACTTGGTCCATGGGCCGTGCTCGCTCGCGCCGCTCCGCCGGCGCCCCGATGCTGCGGCGCGCCGTCGCCGACCTCCGCGCCCTCGCGCACCCCCTGCGGCTGCGCATGATAGAGCTGTTCGCCGAATCACCCAAGACCACGAAGCAGGTCGCCGAGATCCTCGGCCAGCCGCCGACGCGCCTCTACCATCACGTCGCCGCGCTGGAGCGATCGGGCCTCCTGGTACTGAAAGAGCGACGCAAGAATCGCGGCACGGTCGAGAAGTGGTACGCCGGTGTCGCGCAGCAAATCCGCGCCGAGGGATCGCCGCGGGATGCCGCTGCCGGGCGGCGGGTGCGGCGCGCCGTGGCTGCGACAGTGCTCGAACAGACGAAGCAGGAGCTTGTCACGATGCCGCCGCACGCGCGTGAGGCCGCCTTGCTGGGGCGGCTGGTCCTCGGGCTGCCGTCGTCGCAGGTCCCTGTGATCCGCAAACTCCTCTACGACACGGTCCGAAAGCTGGGAGCGAAGTTTCGTTCGGAGGGTGAGAAGGACTGCGAGCGGTGGGCGGTGACCGTGGCGTTCGCGCCGGTCACTCCCCGGCCCGAGTCGACCCGGCGAGCTCGTCGCCCGAGGCCAGGTCGATGATTGAACTCGAAAGGGAGGTTCTATGACGGGCTCCAGCGTCCAAGCCCTGACCGTGTCCGCGCTGCTCGTGGCGCCCGCGCCAGAGGTACTCACAGCCCAACTCGGCGTCGGGACCTGGGTCCGCACCGACCTCGCCGGCGTGCAGATGACGATGACGGTCGAACCGTGTTGTAGTAGCGGGTTTCGGCTGACCTACCACGTGGCCAACGTGGTGATGACGGTCGCGTCGCCGATGGACGGCCGAGCGGTCCCGGTGTTGATCGATGGCAAACCGAGTGGCGAAACGATGGCCATCAAGCGGCTCGACGCGCACCATGCCGTGACCACGATGACGATGAACGGCCAGATCTTCGGCACATCGCGCAGCACGCTCTCGGCCGACGGCAAGACGCTCACTGTGGAAGACGACTTCACGACGGCAGCCGGCGGCCATGCCGTCGGCAAGCAGACCGAGATTTGGGTTCGGCGCTGAGCCGCGCCGAGATCGTTGCCCTTGGTCTTAGGGGCCCTCGATCCGGTAGGTGATGGCCGTCATCCCCTCGGCGCGAAACTCGAACCGTAGCTCCACCAGCGCGCGCACCGGCACCCCGTTCGCCAGCGCCGGCCGGAAGTGCGCCGCCCGCACAGCCTCGAGCACCTGCGTATTTACGCTCGGCATCGTGCTGGAAGAAACCCGGATCGTTTCGGGCTCGGGGATTCCGTCCTCGCTCACCACGAGCAGGACGGAGAGGACCGCGTGCGTGTTTATGAAATCCGGCCCGGAATCGAGCGTCAGCCGAGGAATGTCGCGCAGGCGCGGCGGCGTTTCGCCGCCGAGGCAGCGGCGGATACAGGAGTGCGGGCGTAGCACCGCTTCCCGGACGGCGGACACGACGCGTTTGCGCTCGTCCTCGAACAGCTGCGGCAACACGCTGTCGATCTGCCCGAGGCCGCCGACCTGGAGCGTCGTGTCCAGCGTCAGCGCGGAGCGGAACGCCGCCGCGGTGAGCGAATCCTGCCCCTGGTAGAACCGGACCACGCCGAGCAGCACCAGCGCCTGCGCACGATCGTCATCGGTGCCGCCGCTCGCGCGGTCGGCGGCTCGAGTCAGGAGCACCACGGCACTGTCGAGCTGCTGGGTTGCGGCGAGGTGGCGGGCGGCGGCGAGGAGGTCCGGTGCGCTTTGCTGCGCGCTGCCTTCCCGCACGAGCGCCCAGCCCAGCACCAGGGCCAACCCAACTGTGCGCATGCCTGATCTTGGAAGCAAACGCTGTACCGCGCCAGTGGTACCTGCTTGAGCAGTGAAAGCCGCGTTTCGGGGCCAGTCCTACATGCGTGTCCGGACCTCGTGAGAACGAACAAACTCGGCGCTCCGGCATGTGCGTGGTTGTCTATTTCGGAATAGCGATGGACATCCTCTCGGCTGTGGGGAACACCTCGATCGTGCGTCTGCGCCGCATCGTGCCGCCCGGCTGCGCCGACGTGCTGGTGAAGCTCGAGTGGGAGAATCCTACCGGCAGCATGAAGGACCGCATGGCGCTCGCGGTGATCGCGCGACCCGAAGCGGACGGTCGTTTGAAACCGGGAGACGCAGTCGTCGAATACACCGGCGGCAGCACGGGCGCATCGCTGGCCCTGGTGTGTGCGGCCAAGGGCTACCGCATCCGCATCGTCACCTCCGACGGCTTCAGCAAGGAAAAGCTCGACCAGATGGCAGCGCTCGGCGCTGAGCTGACGCTGGTGCCGAGCGAGGGCGGCCGCACGACGAAGAAACTGATCCTCGACATGATCGAGACCGCCCGGCGCATGAGCCAGGAGCCGCACACCTACTGGACCGACCAGCTCACGAACCAGGACAGCATCGCCGGCTACCTCCCGCTCGGTGAAGAGATCTGGAGTCAAACAGGAGGGAAGGTCGATGCCTTCGTGCACAGCGTGGGGACGGCCGCCTCGTCGCGCGGCGTCGCCACGGCCTTGAAGGCCCACAATCCCCAGGTGCGACTCGTCTGTGTCGAGCCGGCGGAATCGGCGGTGCTGTCGGGTGGGCAGCCGGGACCACACAAGATCGAGGGCGTCGGGATCGGTTACATCCCACCCCTCTGGGAGCCGTCGCTCGTGGATGCGATCGAGCCCGTCGCCACCGCCGACGCGAAGGCGATGGCGCGCCGGCTGGCCCACGAGGAAGCGCTCTTTGCAGGTACTTCCTCTGGCGCCAACGTGATCGCGGCGCTGCGCGTTGCGGAACGGCTCGGTCCCGGCAAGACGGTCGTGACCTTGTTGCCTGACTCGGGGCTCAAGTACCTGAGCACGGACGTGTTTGCAAGACCTTGACCTTTGTCCTGGTTGCCGCCTTCCACAATAGACATAGTGTGAAGCTCCATGTCCTCGTTCACGCTGTCCGTCAATGGCAGCACGCGGACGGTCGACGTCGCTCCCGATACGCCGCTGCTCTGGGTGCTGCGCGACAGGCTGGACATGCGCGGCACGAAATTCGGCTGCGGCCGCGGATTCTGCGGGGCGTGCACCGTCCACTTCGACGGCGTCGCCACCCGCTCCTGCCAGACGCCGGTCGCGGGAGCCGTGGGACATGCCATCACCACGATCGAAGGACTCGGGGCCGGCGCGCTGCATCCCCTGCAACAAGCCTGGATTGACGAAGACGTCCCGCAGTGCGGCTACTGCCAGGCGGGACAGTTGATGACGGCGGCCGCACTACTGGCGAAGACCCCGCATCCGACCGATGGCGAGATCGTCGCCGCGCTGGCGGGGAATCTCTGCCGCTGCGCGACCTACGTGCGCATCCGCCGCGCCGTGCGCCGCGCGTCGAACGCCATGGCCGGACGGACCCCGTGACCGGCACCCGGACGATCAGTCGGCGCAGATTTTTCGCCATCTCGGGGACCGTCGCCGGCGGGCTCGTCGTCGCCTGGTCGATCCCCGGCTGTGCGGCCACCCGCTCGCGCCGCGCCTTCACGCCGAGCGGCTTCGTCCAGATCGATCCCGACGGTCAGATCACGATCACGGCGAAAAACCCGGACATGGGGCAGGGGGTGAAGACCTCGCTCCCGATGTACGTTGCCGAAGAGCTCGACGCTGATTGGGCGAGCGTCCGCGTCGTGCAGGCCGATCTCAACCGCGATCGCTACGGCGGACAGGGCTCGGGGGGCAGTGACAACACCCCGTCCGAGTGGCAGCGCCTGCACGAGGCGGGAGCGATCGCCCGCGCGCTGCTCGTCACCGCCGCCGCCGGTCGCTGGGGTGTCGACGCCGCCGCGTGCGAAACGGAGCCCGGGTTCGTCGTGCATCGCGCTTCAGAGAAACGGGCGAGTTTTGGATCGCTCGCAACAGACGCGGCACAGCTGCCCGTGCCCGCGAAGGCGCCACCGCTCAAAGACCCGTCGACCTACCGCCTGATCGGAACCGGCGTGCGCGGTGTCGATGTGCCGGCGATCGTGCGCGGGACGCCGCTCTATGGCATCGATGTTCGCATCCCCGGGATGCTGCATGCGGTGATCGAGCGCTGCCCCGTGCACGGCGGCCGGCCGGCGCAGGTCGACAGCGCGCGGGCGCTCGCCGTTCCGGGTGTGCGCCAGGTCGTGACGCTCACGGGACTCGACAACCCGACGCACCTCCGGCCCGGCGTCGCGGTCGTAGCCGATTCGACTTGGGCGGCGGAGCAGGGCCGTAAGGCGCTCGCGGTGACGTGGGACGAAGGGGCGGGTGCGGCGGAGAGCAGCGGGCACCTGCTGGAGCAGTTCCGCGCGCTCGAGGCGGGCGGCGGTCTCAAGGCGATCCGCACCGCCGGCCACGTCGACAGCGCCTGGCGCGCCGCCGCCACGAAGGTCGAGCTGACATTCCAGCAGCCATTCCTGGCGCACGCGACCCTCGAGCCGCAGAACTGCACGGCGCACTTGCGCGATGGGCATTGCGAGATCTGGGGTCCGCTGCAGATGCCGACGAGCGGGGCGCCGGTGATCGCGAACGCGGTGGGCATGCCGGTCGAAGCGGTGTCGATCCACATCACCCGGCTGGGCGGTGGCTTCGGGCGCCGGCTCCTGTCGGACTACGCCGCCGAAGCCGCGGTCGTCTCGAAGCTCGTCGCGGCGCCGGTGCAGGTGATCTGGTCGCGCGAGGACGACATCCGTCACGACTACTACCGTCCCGCGGGCTTTCATCATGTGCGAGCCGGTCTCGACGGCCGCGGCAGCTTGAGCGTCTGGCACCACCGGCTCCTCACGCTGTCGCGCAACCGCTACCGCCAGTCGACGAACGGTCCCGAGATGACCGAGATCTACGGACTGCTCGTGCCGCAGAGCGCCGATCCCGCGGACACCTACGATCCTGACCTCGTCCCCACGCGTATTCGCAATTGCCGGCTCGAGTACGGGGACTTCCCGACCACCGTGCCGACCGGCGCGTGGCGGGCGCCGGCGCACAACTTCAACGCCTTCGTGATCGAGAGCGTACTCGACGAGCTGGTGCACCGCGGCAAGGTCGACCCCCTGATGCTGCGCTCCGGGTTTCTGGGCGATCGACCCGTCATCCCGAAAACCGACGACGCATCTGTTCCGTACGACCCCCGGCGAGAACAGAACGTCCTGAGGCTGGCACTCGAAAAGGCGGGCCGGCAGCCCCTCGCGATGCATTGGGGTCGCGGCTGGGCGGCGCATTACACGTTCGGCTCCTACGCGGCTGTCGTCGCGGAAGTCTCGGTCGACGGCAATCGTCTCGCCGTGGAGCGGCTCGTCGCGGCACTCGACGTGGGGCTGCCCGTGAATCCCCTCACCCTCGAGGCGCAGACGCAGGGCGGCGCGCTCGACGGGCTCTCGGCGGCATTGTTCGGCGAGATCACGATCGATCGCGGACGGACGGTGCAGTCGAGTTTCGACGGCTATCGCCTGCTGCGCAACTCGGAAGCACCTGATGTCGAGGTGCACATCACGCCGAGCCGTGAGAAGCCGATGGGATACGGGGAGATCGCCCTGCCACCCGTCGCTCCGGCCGTCGCCAATGCGATCTTCCGTGCCACCGGGCGGCGCATCACGCGTCTCCCCTTCGCAGCGGCGGGGTTCGAGATCGGTGCTCCCCGGAGTTACGGCTTGTAACCTGCTGTGAGGCCCCACTTTGGAGTGGGCCTGCAAGTACACCTGGTCGCGCCCGGCGTTCCGTAACGAAGCATGCTAACTCCCGGTCCCCCGGAGAGTTACCTGCCGTCGCTCCGGCCGTCTTTATGCAATGGCCGTCCGCGCCCTGCAGCCGAAGATCGAACGGCCGTTGCATCGCCCGCTCAGCGGTTGCGATGTAACGGTCATCGTTCCCGCCTACAACGAAGCAGAGAGCATCGCCAGCACCATCGAGAGTCTCCAGTCCCAGACCAGCCCGCCGCGCGAAATCATCGTCGTCGACGACTGCTCGAGCGATGGCACCGGCAATGTGGCACGCGCCCTGGGCGTCACCGTGATTCGTCCGCCGACGAATACCGGATCCAAGGCCGGTGCGCAGACGTTCGCGCTGCGCCACGTCCATACCGCGCTCACCGTCGCCGTCGATGCGGATACCGTGCTGCAGACCGATGCGCTCGAGCGACTGCTGCCCGCGTTCGAGAAGCCGGGCGTCGCCGCGGCATGCGGCTTCGTACTGCCGCAGCGCGTGCAGACCCTCTGGGAGCGGGGTCGCTATGTCGAGTACCTGTTCGCCTTCACCTACTACAAACAGGTGCAGGAGTGCTACGGGCGGCCGCTGATCTCATCCGGCTGCTTCTCGATGTACCGGACGGCGCAGCTGCGCGTGCACGGCGGCTGGTCGAACCGCACCATGGCCGAGGACATGGACCTCACCTGGAGCCTCTACCAGGGCGGCAACGAGGTGCGCTTCGTCCCCGAAGCGGTGTGTTATCCGATCGAGCCGCGCACCTTCAAGCTCATGGGCCAGCAGCTGCGGCGCTGGTCGCATGGGTTCATACAGAATGTCCGTCTGCATTGGCGCGGCCTCCTCTCGGTTCCGTACCTGCGCTCCGCCGTCGCCGTGGCGTTCTGGGACGCGACGATTGCAGCGGCGCTCTACCTCGTGCTGTTGCCGATCCTCGCGATCGTGCTCCGCACGCCCTGGGTACTGCTCGGGTACGTGATCGACGCTCCCGCCGTGCTGGTGCCCGTGATCGTGGGAGCAGTGAAGAGGGGCGAGATCGGCCGCGCGCTGGCCAGCATTCCGGCGTTTTTCGTGCTGCGCACGGTGAACGCGATCTACTTCCTGAGGGCGGCCGCTGCCGAATTCGTGTTGGGCCGCACGTTGCGTGTGTATGAGAAGGGACACTGACGTATGACGCCCGGCATTCCGGGGACGGGGATCGGCGGCCTCTTCTATATGTTGAGCGCAGCGGCCTTGCCGCTGCGTGAGGGGTACCGCCGCCTGTGGAGCGGTGTTGCCGCGGCGCGGTGGCGGGTGATCGCGATGCAGCAGCTGCTCGCCGCCGGCATCCTCGGCGGGATGTGGACTACCGGGTGGCTGCTCGGCGTGTTGCTCAGCAGCGCGCGGACGCACCTCGTCGCCGGCCCTGTGCCGGCTTCGCACAATGTCTGGCGCACGGCGACCTTCGCGCTCTCCTTCGCCACGCTCATCATGGTCGTGTGCACCGTCGAGCTGATGGGGTTCTTGGCCCGGCTGCGCGCCCGCAGGCGGGAACGGCTCGCGAGCACCCAGCCGACACCGATCGCGCGGGCTCCACGTCGTATTGCCGCGGGCGGCAGCCGCGGGCGCTGGCTTTTCCTGTTGCTCGTCGCGGAGCTGGTCTCCGCCGCCGATCCTCCGCGGACCGTCTCACAGGCGCAGAGCGCAACAGGGCGCGCCCTCGCCCGGGCCGAATCGATCTACAACACGGGCGACCCCGAGGCGGCAATCGACGCGTATGCGGCGGTGTTGGCGATCGATCCGAAAAACTCGCGCGCCACCTATCGTCTGGCGGACCTGCAGCGCCACAAGCCCGCGCGCGCGCTGCCGCTGTTCCGCCGTTACGTGGCGCTCGAGCCGAAGGATCTCTGGGGGTACCTCGCCGTCGCCGACATGCTGTCGCGACTGGGGCGATCCGACGAGGCGCTGCGTTGGTCGGACTCCGCGCTGCGGCTCGACCCCACCGAGCGCGACGCGGTGCTCGGGAAGGCGCGCGTCCTGGCGCGGGCACGTCGCACCGACGCCGCCCTCGTCGCCTATCGCGCGTGGCTCGCGACCCACCCTGGGGACGCGGAAGTGTGGCAGGAGCTGTCGCGAGAGCTGGTGCGCGCCGGTCGTCCGGGTGAATCAGTAGCAGCGCTCGAGCGCTCGCAGGCGTTGGCCCCCGATCCGAAAGTTGGCCGGCGTCTCGCCGTCGTTCGCGGCCTCGCCGCGCCCGCGTTTACGCCGCTCGTCGCCGGGAGTCACGACTCCGACGGCAATACGATCTGGCGCTTCGGCGGCGCACTCGAGCTCGGCGCCGCGGGGCCGGCGCGCTTCGGGATCGAGGGCAGTCGCTCCCACGTCGGGGATGGCGTCAGCGGCGCCGATCTCGATGCCCTCGCCCTGCGCACGACCTGGCAGCCCCTCGCGGCGCTCAGGGTCGACGCGACTGGTGGCGGCACCCGCATCGAGCCGCTCCGAGCGGTTGCGGGGTCGAGCGCAGCGCTCGAGGCGACGGGACTGATCCGCGCGCGCTGGCGCGCGCCGGCGTCGCGGCTCGGGCTCGACCTGCGGGCCGACCGCGGCGTCGTCGACGCGAGCCCGCTGCTCGTCGCCAACCACGTGATGCGGACCCAGTACAGCGCATTGCTCTCCGCTCGGCTCGCGGGACCGTTCACGCTGCGCGGCATCGGGAAGCGGGCGACGCTGAGCGATTCCTTCGAAGTGAACCACAAGACGATGCTCAGCGGCGTCCTGGCCGTCGCCGTCAAACCTTCCCTCGAGCTGTCGGCGCAGCTCCATCAGATCCATTACGACAGGGCGAGTGCGTCGGGATTCTTCGCGCCGTGGGGTGTGCAGGTTGTGGAGGCAGGGACGTATTTCGAGATCGAGACGCCGGGATCGGTGGTGCTGGCGGTAGACGCCGGGGCTGGAGTGCAACGAGTTGCTCAACAGCTGGCAAGCCAATCTCCAGGCGGTCAACCGCCGGGCGGAGGCGGGGGTGGCCCACCGCCGTTCGGTCAACCACCGACTGGTATGCAGGCTCACACCTACGGACCGTGGACGGCGGCCTTCCGCCTGTATGCGCTGCTCGACGTACCGCTGGCCCCCGGTCGTGCCTTTCGATTGGAGCTCGACAGCGAGGATTCGCAGGTCGCGACGACCGCGGCGACGAGCGGTCAGTGGCGCTATGGATCGGTGATCGCGTCGCTACGCTGGGCGTTCCCCTAGACGCGGCACTCGTCGGGCCCCCGTTGTTGTAAGTTCAAAAATGCTTTCCGTCGTCCTGCTCCTTGCTGCGGCGCAGCCCGATTCGGTTGCCGCGCTGCGGTCCGCGCAGCGCGCACAGCAGGCGTTCGAATCACGCCGCGGATTTCTGGCCCCCCGCACCCTGGGGGGAGCCCGCGTCGACGGCGAATGCGACGAGAAGATCGGCCGATTCTGCTACTGGTACGACGATGACCGCCTGCCGCTGCCACGCGAATCGGAAGAGATAAGCGCCGCACGCACGCACCTGCTCGACCTGCTGGACTCTGCGGCAGCGCAGCTGCCAGGAGACTGGTGGATCGCCGGCCAGCGCGTGCGCTACCTGGTCGAGAGTGACCGGGCGGTTGAAGCCGCCGCAGTCGCACACGCTTGCCGTGCCGAGCGCTGGTGGTGTGAAGCCCTCGAAGGGTTCGCGCGGCACGCGGCAGGCGACGACGTCGCGGCCGACACGATTTATGCAGCGGCCCTGGAGGACATGCCTGCCGGGCAGCGCTGCCGCTGGACCGATCTGACCCCACTGCTCGACGGATCGTTGAGGCAGCGCTTCCGCCGATTCGACTGTGCGTCGCGCTCCGCCTTCTCGGCGCACCTGTGGTGGCTGGCTCAGCCGCTTCTCTCGCGGCCGGGCAACGACCGTCGCGTCGAGCACTATGCCCGGCTCACGATGGTGCGGATGCTCGAGCGCGCCAGTTCAGCCTGGACCTACCCGATGGACGATGACCTGCGAGAGCTGACGCTCCGCTACGGGTGGCCGATCGCCTGGTCGGCTGCTCTGGGTGACGAATTGAACGATCCGCGTGACATCACCGGGCATGAGCGCATCCCGGCGTTCCATTTCTTCCCCAACGCCGCCGCAGACCTCGCACCGGAGTCATCCTCGTGGGACCTCAAGCCGGTTCGCCCGCACGAACGATACGCGCCGATGTACGCGAGGACTTTCGCAACGCTGACCCCGGCGATCACCGTATTCCGTCGGGGAGAATCGACGCTGGTGGTTGTCGCATACGACTTGACCCGCGATACCTCCTGGGTGCCAGAACCCACCCTTTCTAGGGCGGTGGTAGTGGCACGAGACGAATACCACCCTCCTCTCGTCATCAGGTCCGACGATTCGAGTCGCAAGGGCGTGATGGTGGCGGATGCGCCGTGGCCCGCGACCGTGGCGGGTTTCGAGGTTACCCAGACAGGAACGCTCCATGTCGGTCGCGCGCGAGTGGCGATCACTGCGCGCAACCCGTCGCTCGTTGGTGCCTCGGGTCTTCTTGTTTTTGATCCGTCTGACTCGCTTCCGGAGGATCTGGCAGCCGTCCTCCCCCGGGTGCTTTCCTCGGCTCAGGTGGCGATTGGAGGACGCATCGGGCTCTATTGGGAAGTGTACGGGTTGGCCCCCGCCGAGCCGGTCGAAACGAAGGTCACCGTGGCGCCACACCACACCGGGCTTCTGCGACGCATCGGGTCGTGGATCGGCATGGGAAAGCGATCTCGCGACACGCAACTGGCATGGCACGAAGTCGTTGACCCGCAGACGGGAATGATTCATCGTGCCGTGATGGTAGACGTCTCGAGCCTCGATCCGGGCCGGTACGATGTTAGAGTTACCGTCGCTGCGCGGGGGCGCGACGTGACGACGGCGCGTGAGTTGGAGATCATCCGGCCTCAATGACTGCGATAGCCTGATGTCTAAAACGGGTACATGCACTACTAGACGCGCAGGCGCACAGGGGTGATCAGACGACAGGGAGAGGCAGGTAAACTGGCCTACCCGTTCACGGTATCTCCCTGTTCACCCCTGCGCGTCTGTACGTCTAGAAGTGCTTGTCCCCGCTTGTTGCCAAGGCGAGTCCCGGCCAGCGATATTTTCGCCTCCCGGCGGTATCGTCTAGGGGACTAGGACGGAGCCCTCTCAAGGCTCAAACACGGGTTCGAATCCCGTTACCGCTATTTTTCTCCACCGTAGTCAGGTCTTTGTAAGCCCCCATCGTCTAACGGTTAGGACACCACTCTTTCAAGGTGGGAACAGGGGTTCGATTCCCCTTGGGGGCATTCGCCGCCACCGGCGGACCTCATTAAGGTAAAGGACATGCGGGTTCTCATCGTCGAAGACGATGCCGAGTTGGCCGGGCTGGTGCGTGACGGCCTCGCGAAGATGCAGATCGAAGTCACCGTTGCTCCCACGTTCACGGACGGAATCGAGCGGGCCGGCCAGACCGCTTTCGACGTGGTGATCCTCGACGTCATGCTCCCCGGTGGATCGGGTTTCGATCTCTGTCGCAAGCTGCGGGAGCGCGGCAGCACCACTCCCGTACTGATGCTCACCGCGCTCGACGCCGTCGACGATCGCGTCCGCGGGCTCGAGGCCGGCGCCGACGACTACCTCTCGAAGCCGTTCGCGTTTCGCGAGCTGGTGGCGCGCGTCCAGGCGCTGTCGCGCCGCCATCCCGCCCTCACCCCGGCCGTCCACCGCGTGGCCGATCTCGAAGTAGACCTGGCCGCCCGCACCGTGCAGCGCGGCGGCAAGCCGATCGATCTCACCGCCAAGGAATTCACGCTGCTCGAGCTGTTCGTCCGTCACCCCGGCCGCGTGCTCGACCGGGCGACGATCACCGCGCACGTGTGGGACGACAACCACGATCCCTTCGCCAATCTGCTCGAGGTCCTGGTCCGCCGGCTGCGGCGCAAGATCGACGACGACTACGAGCCCAAGTTGATCACCACGCTGCGCGGCGCCGGCTATCGGTTCGGCGAGTGAGCCAACGCGCCGATCCGCTCGCGCGGCTGCGGTTCCAGCTCACGCTGTGGTACGGCGGCGTCTTTACCCTCATCCTCGTCCTGTTGGGCGGCGGCGTTTTCATCGGCGTGCGCCGCCAGCTGTCGCGCCAGCTCGACGCGTCGCTGCGCAGCGCCACCGTCGCGCTGCAGCGCGCCGCTCGCATCCGCGACATCGAGCGGGCGCGAGCGCAGGGGCCCGTCGCCGACGCCGTCTCCGAGCTGCATATCCCCGACCGCATGCTCTTCCTGCTCGATTCCACCGGCACGCCGATCATTCCCGTCCAGGCGCCGGGGTGGGTCCAGGCGGCGGCGCGCGACGCCGCGGTCAACGGGCAGTCCGACCTCGACATGAGCGAGCCCGGCGACCGTGAGATCCGGCTGCACGCACAACGCTTCTCCGGATCGAGCGGCGCCGTCTACGTCGCGGCGGTGGCGGCGGATCGCGTCGAGCTGGAGACCCGCTACGCATCGCTGATCGAGGTATTCGCGGCCGCGGCGTTCGTCGCGCTGCTGCTCGTCGCCGGCGGCGGCTACGTGCTGGTGCGGCAATCGACGGCCCCGATCGAACGGTCGATGAATCAGATGCGCCGTTTCATGGCCGACGCCGCCCACGAGCTGCGCACCCCGGTCACTCTGCTGCGCACCCGGGCGGAGGTTGCCCTCGGCGAAGAGCGCCAGCCGCAACGCGACACTGACACCCTGCGCGCGGTGGTGCGGGAAGTCGAGCGCGTCGGCGCTATCGTCGCGGACTTGCTCACCCTCGCCCGCGCCGACGCCGGCGAGCTCCCCGCGGTGCGCAAGACGGTGTATCTCGACGACCTCGCTTCCGACGCCGTGGACTCGGTGCGCTCCCTCGCCGCGCAGCACCAGGTGACAGTCGGTATCGGCGGCTTCGAGGAAGCCGCGATCACCGGCGATCCCGTGTTGGTGCGCCGCCTGCTCCTCATCCTGCTCGACAATGCCATCAAATTCACGCCGCCGGGCGGCCAGGTGCGGCTCGACGTCCACGTCGTCGACGGCCGCCGCAACGTGGCGATCGCCGACACCGGCGCCGGCATTGCCGCGGAGGATCTGCCGCGCGTGTTCGAGCGCTTCTTCCGCTCCGATGGCGCGCGTCGCGACACCGACGGAGCCGGGCTCGGCCTCGCCATCGCGCGCTGGATCGCCGACCAGCACGGCGCAGGTCTCGCCGTCCAATCGACCGTCGGTACCGGAACGACCGTGACCGTATCGTTCCCCGCAGCGGTGTAAGCTGAGAGACAGCGCGAACTTGGTAAGTTGCGCCCCCCTATGCGCCTGACCTACGCGCTGGCGGGATTCGCGCTGTGCGTTGGGTCCCTCGCCGGCCAGCAACCCGTCTCCCGTGCCGATGCCATCGACGCCGCTCTGTCACGCGGTGCCCGCGGCGCGTTCGCCCGCGCGGACTCGCAGGCCGCCGCGGGAGTGCTGCGCGGCGCCCGGGCGTACCCGAACCCCGCGCTCTCGGCGACCTACACAAAAGACACGCCGCACTACCACCTGATCGCCGACGTCCCGCTCGACCTCCCGTGGCTGCGCTCGGCCCGCGTCGGCGCGGCGGCCGCCGGGCGGGATGCCGCGCGGTTCCGCTTCGACTTCGAGCGGGCCGCGATTCGCTACGACGTCGATACGGCCTACACCCACGCGCTCGCAGCGCTGGCCCACGCCGACCTGTCGCGCCGCACCGCACGCGGCGCGGACACCATCCTCGCGATGGCACGCCTGCGCCGCTCGGTGGGGGACGTGAGCGAGCTCGACGTACGTCTCGCCGAGGTCAATGCTGGCCAGCTCGCCAACGTCGCCGCCGATGACTCCCTCACCAGCGTCGCGGCGGTGCTGGCCGTACAGCTGGCAATGGGTCTCTCCGCCGATTCGCAGACGATCGTCCTCGCGGACAGCCTGGCGCCGCCCGCCGACACCGCCATCCCCCGAGCGGTGGGAGAGCCGTTGCGCGTCGCCGCGGCGCAAGCCGAGCTCCGCTCCGAGGAGCGCAACGTTTCGCTCGCGCATCGCAACGCGTTTCCCGCGCCGAGCTTCCAGGCCGGAGTCGAGTTCGGCGATCCGGCCCAGTCGGGATCGCTGCCGACATTCGGGCTGGCGCTCCCCATTCCACTATTTCATCGCAACGGCGGCGAGGTGGTGCAGGCCCGGGCGGCACGTGCGCGCGCAGCGGCCGAGCTCGACCTGGCGCGTCGCCAGCAGTCGGCCGAGCGGCAGGGCGCCGAGCGCGTATTCACTGTCGCGCGCGCCCGCCTCGCGCGGGACCGGGGGCTGCTCGCGGGTGCCGACCAGGTGGCGGCGATGTCGCTGCAGGCGTATCGCGAAGGCGCCGTCCCGCTCGCCAACGTGCTCGAGGCGCAGCGTCTCGCCCGAGAAGCGCTGGGCCGTTACGTCGACGACGTGGCGGCGGTACACGATGCCGCCGATTTGCTGCGGCTCCTCACGGCGGGGAGCACTCCCTGATGCCCCGGCTCCGCGTGCTGCTGTTCGCGCTCGTCGCCGCGGCGTGCTCGCGCCACGCGGAGGGCGGCGATGCCGCTCCCCCGGCGGTGGTCGACGCCGAGACCGCCGTGGCGCGCACCCAGGCCTTCCCGCAGCTCGTGCAGGCGATCGGCGTCGTGGCACCACGCCCCGGCCGGTTCGCGGCGCTCGCCGCGCCGGGGCCGACGCGCGTATCCCGCATCTTCGTCGCGACGGGACAGCGGGTGCGCGCCGGAGACCCGCTCGTGGAATTCGAACGCGCGCCGTTCGATGCCGCGGCGCGGAGCGGCGCCGCGTCACTCGCGAATGCGCAGCGCGCTTACGATCGGGCGGTGCGCCTCGTCCAGGCAGGAATCCTCGCCCAGAAGGATTCGGAGCAGGCCGCGGCCGACCTCGCCGCCGCTCAGGTCGCGGCCGTCACGGCGCAGCGTGCCCAGCAACTGGCGACGTTGCGTGCCCCACTCGGCGGCGTCGTCACGAAACTGTCCGCCGTACTGGGCGCGCCGGTCGACCCAAGCGTTCCACTGGTCGAGGTCGCTGACCCCTCGACACTCGACGCCGTGTTCAACGTATCCCCGGCCGAGGCCGCTTCTCTGAAGGAAGGGGACACCGTGAGCGTGGCGGCGAGCGGCGCCGGCGGCGAGGCGCTGGGCTCGGGGGTCGTGACTTCGGTGGGCGCGGCGGTCGACTCCGCCACGCGGGCCATCCCGGTGAGGGCCCGGATGGCGCACCCGGCGCGGACATTGCGCATCGGTGAATCGATCGATGGGCGCATCGTGACGGCGGTGCACCCCAACGCCGTCGTCGTCCCCGTCGCCGCACTCGTTCCTGAAGGGGAGGGATACATCCTCTTTGTGGTCGATTCGACCGGCACCGCGCATCGGCGACCGGTGACGATCGGCGGGCGGACCGAAGCAGCGGTCGAGGTGGTGTCGGGGCTGGCGGCGGGGGAGATGATCGTGACGCATGGCGCCTACGGCGCCGCTGACGGCGCGAAGATCAGGAAGCGGGCGCAGCGCTGAGGCTCTTCGACTTCCTCTCGCGCCAGCGTCGCTTCGTCTATCTCGTCGTCTCGCTGCTGAGCGCCGCCGGTATCTGGATTACGTTGCGCCTGCCGTCGGCGATCTATCCCGAGCTCAATTTCGCCCGCATCACGGTGATCGCCGAAGGCTCGACGCTCGGCGCCCGGCAGATCGTGTTCAGCATCGTGCGGCCGCTCGAGGAGGCGGTCAGCCTCGTGCCCGGGGTGACGCGCGTGCACTCCCACGCGATCCGCGGCGCGGCGGAAATCAACGTTACCTTCTCGCCGCGCACCAACATGACGGAGGCGCTGCAGCTGGTGCGGGCGCGCGTGGCGCAGGTCCAGGGCCAGCTTCCGTCGGGGATCGACCTCGAAGTCGAGCGCCTGGCGCCGGTGCTGTTCCCGATCGTCTCCTACAGCCTCGCGGGCGGGGACCCGGCGACACTGTACGACCTCGCCCGCTACGACATCCGGCCGCAGATCTCCCGCGTCCCGGGTGTGGGGCGGGTGGAAGTGCAGGGCTCGGACGTTCGCGAGATCGAGGTGATCGCCGATCCCGCACGGCTCGCGGCGCAGGGGCTCACCTACAGCGAGCTGGCCGACGCGATCTCGCATGCGACCACGGTGCAAGCGGTGGGGCGGCTGGCGCAGGATTACCGGTCGTACCTGATCGTCACCGATCAGGAGGCAAGAAGCGCGGAAGACATCGGCGCCGTGGTGGTCGCCAAGGGGTTGAGGGTGCGCGACGTCGCCACGGTGCAGCCGGGCATGGAAGATCGCACCCGCATGACCGTGGGGGACGGTCGCCCCGCCGTGTTCATCAACGTCGCCCGCCAGCTCGGCGGCAATACTGTCGCCATCGCCGACAGCGTCGGGCGGATCGTCGACTCCCTCTCGGGCGTATTGCCGCCGGGAGTGCATCTGAAAGCGGTGTACGACCAGGCCGTCCTGGTGCGCGACGCCGTCCGCGCCGTGCGCGACGCGATGCTCGTCGGCGCGATCCTCGCGATCCTCGTGCTGTTGTTTTTCCTGCGCCATCTGCGCATCACGCTGATCAGCGCGACGTCGATTCCCCTCACCCTCATCATCACCGTATTCGTGATGGGGATGCTCGGCGCCTCGTTCAACCTCATGACGCTGGGCGCGATGGCGATCGCCATCGGACTGGTGATCGACGATGCCGTGGTCGTGACCGAGAACATCGCGCGGCACGTGTCGCTGGCCCCGGGGCAACCCGGCAAGGTGGCGGTGCGCGAAGCGGTGCAGGAGCTGATCTGGCCGGTCACCACATCGACGATCACGACGGTCGTCGTATTCCTGCCCCTCGGTCTGTTGCAGGGTGTCGTGGGCCAGTTCTTCGCCGCCCTGGCGCTGACGCTCACCGTCGCGGTGCTGGTCTCGCTGGTGCTGGCGCTGAGCGTGATTCCGCTGCTCGCCGAGC